>QNVD01000179.1 GCA_004347925.1 Hadesarchaea archaeon | reverse complement strand
GTCCGGGCTCCCAACCTTTTTTTACCCCTCCCGTGTTCTATGCTGGATGGACGCACAGCCCCCCAAGGAGTACGAGCCGTCCAAGGTGGAGCCCAAGTGGCAGAGGTGGTGGGAGGAGAGGGGAATCTACAGGTTCGATCCGAGCAGGGAGGGGCCCACCTACGTGATAGACACCCCTCCACCCTATCCCAGCGGGGAGTTCCACCTGGGAACCGCCCTCAACTGGACCTACATGGACATCGTGGCCAGGTACAAGCGCATGAGGGGATACAACGTGCTCTTCCCGCAGGGCTGGGACTGCCACGGCCTCCCCACCGAGGTGCAGGTGGAGAGGAAGTACGGGATAAGGAAGGGGGACCTTCCCCCCGCCAGGTTCAGGGAGCTCTGCGTGCGGCTCACGCAGGAGAACATAGAGAAGATGAGAAAGGAGATGCGCTCCCTGGGCTTCTCCATAGACTGGACCAGGGAGTACAGGACCATGGATCCCTCCTACTACTCCAGGACCCAGCTCTCCTTCGTCAGGCTGTACAGGCAGGGGAGGATCTACCGGGGGGAGCACCCGGTGAACTGGTGCCCCCGCTGCGAGACCGCCATAGCGGATGCGGAGGTGGAGTACGAGGAGAGGGAGGGGAAGCTGAACTACCTGAGGTTCAAGGTGGAGGGAGGGGGGGAGCTGCTCATAGCCACCACCCGTCCCGAGTACCTCCCGGCCTGCGTGGCGGTGGCGGTGCACCCGGAGGATGAGAGGTACCTGGAGTATGTGGGGAGGAGGGTGGAGGTTCCCGCCTGCGGGAGGAAGGTGGAGGTGATTCAGGACCCCGAGGTGGATCCCCGCTTCGGGACGGGGGTGGTGATGATCTGCACGTACGGGGACAAGACGGACGTGAGGTGGGTGGCCAGGCACGGCCTCCCCGTCATCAGGCTGCTGGACGAGAAGGGGAGGATGACGGAGGAGGCGGGAAGGTACGCCGGGCTCACCGTGGAGGAGGCCAGGAGGGCCATCCTGGAGGATCTGAGGAGGGAGGGCAGCCTGGTCCGGGAGGAGGGGCTGGTGCAGAGCGTGGGCGTGTGCTGGAGGTGCAAGACCCCCGTGGAGATCCTGACCAAAAAGCAGTGGTTCATGAGGGTGCTGGACCTGGCGGAGAGGGTGGTGGAGGAGGCCAGGAAGGTCAGGTGGGTGCCGGAGTACATGGGGCAGCGCCTGGTGGACTGGGTCAGGTCCATGGACTGGGACTGGGTGATCTCCAGGCAGAGGATCTTCGCCACCCCCATCCCCGTCTGGTACTGCAGGAAGTGCGGGGAGGTGGTGGTGGCGGAGGAGGACCAGCTCCCCGTGGACCCGCAGAGGGACAGGCCCAGGGGGAGGTGCCCCAGGTGCGGGGGGGAGGAGTTCGAGGGGGAGAAGGACGTGCTGGACACCTGGATGGACAGCTCCATCACCATCGCCGTGCACGCGGGCTGGCCCCAGCTGGACCGCAGGCTCTTCCCCGCCGACCTGCAGCCCAACGGTACGGACATCATCAGGACCTGGGACTACTACCTGCTGGTGAGGCACCTGGCCCTGCTGGGGGAGGCCCCCTACCGCACGGTCCTCATCAACGGGATGGTCTTCGGGGAGGACGGCAGGAAGATGTCCAAGTCGCTGGGGAACTTCATCGAGACCTCCTCCGTCTACGGGAAGTACGGGGCCGACGCCCTCAGGCAGTGGAGTGTGCTGGCGGCCTCCACGGGCTCGGACGTGCCCTTCTCCTGGAAGGAGGTGGTCTTCGGGTACAGGTTCCTGCAGAAGCTCTGGAACGCCGTGAGGTTCGCGGGCCCCCACCTCAGGGGAGGCGCGGTCAGTCCGGAGGGGCTCCGCCTCAGGGCGGTGGACAGGTGGATCCTGAGCAGGCTCCAGAGGGTGGTGGAGAGGGTGACCTCCCTGCTGGAGGACTTCCAGTTCAACCAGGCCCTCATCACCCTCCAGTCCTTCGTCTGGCACGAGCTCTGCGACCTCTACATCGAGGAGGTCAAGCACAGGCTGTACGGCGGACGCCGCGAGGAGGTGAGGTACGTGCTGAGGGAGGTGATCTCCAAGGTCTGCAGGCTCCTGGCCCCCTTCATCCCCCACCTGACGGAGGAGATCTACCAGACCTACCTGAGGGAGGAGGAGGGATACCCGAGCGTTCACCTCGCCCCCTGGCCCGAGCCGGAAGGGGGAAGGCTGGACGAGGAGGCGGAGAAAACGGCGGGGCTTCTCCACGAGCTCCTGGGAGCCATCCGCCAGTTCAAGTCCTCCCGAGGGATCCCGCTCAGCGGGGAGCTGGGGGAGCTGAGGGTCTTCGCTCCCCCTCCCCTGCTGGAGAGGCTGAGGGAGGTGGAGGAGGATCTGGTGGCCACCGCCCACCTGAGGGGCCTGCACCTCTCCTCCGAGAGGCCTGAGCTGGAGGAGAGGGTGGTGGCGGTGGAGCCCGATCTCTCCAGGCTGGGCCCCAGGCTGAGGTCGGGGGTGAGGAGGCTGCTGGAGTACCTGCGCGAGCACGGGGCGGAGGTGGCAAGGGAGCTGGAGAGGGGGCCCGTCACCCTGGAGCTGGAGGGGGAGCGGGTGGAGCTGAGGCCGGGGGACCTTAAGGTGAAGAAGGAGGTCTCCTACCGGGGGGAGGGGGTGGAGGTGCTGGGGCTTCCGGAACGGGGCATCCTCCTTCTCCTGAAGCCCTCCTGAAAGTTCACCTCCTAAGGCACGGAATTTTTTCTGGCTCCACCGGCTTCGCCGGACCCCGGCCCCCCGAGAGGGGAAAGAGGCCGCTTCGGTCACACCCTGACTACTTGGAGAGGGAGGAAAGCAGGAGGACGAGGAAGAGCAGGAACAGCAGGAGGGAAAGCGACAGGAGCCTGGCCTTCCTCATCCTCTCCTGTTGCTTTCTGAAGAGCTCCTCGCAGGAGGGGCTGCAGAAGAGCTTTTCCTTCTCCACGGCCCTTCCGCACGTGAGGCAGTGCCGGTGATCCTCCACCACACCCTCACCCCATCAGGATCTCCGTCCCGCTGTGCTTTTCCCCCTCCGCTATGAGGGGTATTCTGGGGATTTCCCCCTTGCCTATCACCACCGTCCTTATCCTGAGCTGCTGGAGGACCTTCACCGCCACCGGATCCAGGATGGTCCTCATCCCGGGGCTCACCCTGCTCCCCACCATCTTCACCAGCTCCTCCACCCCTATCCTCTCCAGCTTCCTGGCGGTGGGATCCAGCTTGGGGTCGGCGGTGTAGACCCCGTCCACGTCCGTGACGTAAACGAGGAGGGAGGAGCGGGTGGCCTTGGCGGCCATGGCGGCCACGGCATCGGTGGTGTGTCCGGGCACCGTCCCCCCCATCACCGGAACCTTCCCCCTCAGCATCATCTGAACGGCCTCCCGGAAGGTGGTGGGGGGACGGGGCTCGGAGAGCTCCCCCAGGGCCATGGCCAGCAGGCGGGCGTTCAGGCGGGTGATGCCTATCCCCAGCTCATGGAGGAGGGCCTCCGCTCCCCCCAGCTCCCTCCCCGCCTCTATGTACCTCCTGGCCGGTCCTCCCCCTCCCACCACCACCAGCACCTCGTGCTTCCTCCTCACCAGCTCCCTCACGCTCTCCGCCGCCAGCCTCAGGCTCTCCACGTCCGGCCAGTCGGGGGACAGGACGGAGCCCCCGAAGTTCACGGTCAGCCTCACATGCTTTCTTAAGCGTGCGGCTAAAAAAGGGATGGGAAAGATGGCCGAGAGGTCCCTGTACCACTTCAAGCGCCTGCTGGAGGAGCTGGAGGGGAAGTCGGGAAGGGGGACGGAGCTCATCTCCGTCTACATACCCCCGGGCTACGACCTGGCCAAGGTGATGGCCCAGCTTAGGGAGGAGCAGGGGACGGCGGAAAACATCAAGTCCAAGACCACCCGCAAGAACGTGCTCGGGGCCCTGGAGCGCGTGATCCAGTTCCTCCGCACCTACATGGAGGCCAACAGGGTACCCCCTCCGCACGGGATGGTGATCTTCGCGGGGAACGTGGCGGGAAGGGAGGACGCCCCGGACATCCAGCTCTACTGGATCGAGCCACCCGAGCCCGTCCCCATCCGCCTCTACCGATGCGATCAGCAGTTCGTGCTCGAGCCCCTGAGGCAGATGCTGGAGCCCAAGGAGCTGGTGGGGCTCATAACGCTGGACGGGAAGGAGGCCACCGTGGCCCTGCTGAAGGGAAAGCACGTGGAGGTGCTGGACCACCTCTACTCGGGAGTGTGGGGGAAGCACTCCAGGGGTGGGCAGTCGGCAAGGAGGTTCGAGAGGATAAGGGAGTACGCCATGCACGAGTACCTGAAGAGGGTGGCCGAGTCGGCCTCCGCGGCCTTCGGAAAGATTCCCAACCTGCGGTGCATCATCGTGGGGGGGCCGGGGCCCACCAAGGAGGAGTTCCTCAAGGCCGAGCTCCTCCCCCCCGACCTGGCGAAGAAGGTGGCCGCGGTGGTGGACACGGGCTACACCGACGAGTACGGGGTGAAGGAGCTGGTGGACAGGGCGGAGGAGGTGCTGAAGGAGCTGGAGATCACGAAGGAGAAGGCCCTGATGAGGAGGTTCATGACGGGGCTGGTCTCACCGGAGGTGCCCGTGGCCTATGGGGAGGAGGAGGTGAGGAGGAACCTGGAGGCTGGAACCGTGGAGGTTCTCCTCCTCTCCGAGAAGCTGAGGAAGATCAGGGTGAGGGTGAGGTGCGAGGCCTGCGGCGGCACCCTGGAGGAGACCACGGACAACCTGGAGTTCTACCGCAGGAGGCTGCAGGAGAGGAGCTGCCCCCTCTGCGGGGAGAGCAGGCTGTCCCTGCAGGAGTCCAAGGACGTGGTGCAGGAGCTCATGGAGACGGCGGAGAGGTTCGGCACCAAGGTGGAGTTCATCTCCGTGGAAACGGATGAGGGCAAGCAGCTTTACGAGAGCTTCGGGGGGGTGGCGGCCCTCCTGAGGTTCAGGATTCAGGAACGCCCCTGAAGACCCCTCAGTGGATCTCCAGGCTCTCTATGGCCAGAAGGGTCTCCAGCTCCCGCACGGACCCGGAGGAGTTGGTGATCTTCTCCAGGAACCTGTTGAGGGAGTTCACGTCCCTGGACCTCACCTTCACCAGCAGGTTGTGGTTGCCCGTGATCCTGTGGATCTCGCAAACCTCCCGGTAGTGGGAGAGCTGGCGGATCAGCTTTCCCAGCTCCTTGGGATCCACCTCCAGGTTCAGAAAGGCGGTGAGGCCCAGCTCCAGCTTCCGGTAGTCCACCGACACCGTGTACTTCTTTATCACACCCTTCCTCTCCAGCTTCTCCACCCTCTTCCTAACGGCGGAGATGCTCAGGCCCACCTGCCTGCCCAGCTCCCTGAGGGTCCTTCGGGAATCTTCGGAGAGGAGCTTCAGCAGCTTGAGGTCGGTGTCGTCCACCACCGGCATGCGATTTTTTTTCTTCGCGGGCTCTTATTTATCCCTTGTTTCTTTTCCCGCGCTTATCTCCTGGCTTGGAATATTTCAAACCGGAGGAGGTTCTCACCTCCACCTCCAGCCCCGACCGCAGGCAGGCCTCCTTCAGGAACTCCCATCCCTCCCCGCACAGGAGCACGATCCGGCGGTACCTCCTCCCGTGTCTCTGCAGGTAGCGGTAGAGGGAGAGGGACATCCTCTCCTTCACCTCCCCGTCCAGTCTCCTGGGCGCCACCGCCTGACCCAGGGGATACAGATCCTCCAGCTCCTCCGGCACCACCCCGAAGGGAGGGAGGATCCTCACCAGGTGCACCTCCTCCCCCCTCCTCACCCCCTCCCTCTCGAAGGCGGGGAGCAGGAGGAGCTCGGGGAGGGGTGGAGGCTCGTACTCCTCCATCCTCCTGTCGTACCTGAGGACCTCCGGACGCCTGAGGCTCTCCGGACCCAGGTAGAAGAAAGCGGAGGGCTTGGTGATGGGATCGAGCCTCTCCACGAACTCCGCGTAATCCAAGAACCTCCTGAAGCCCTCCAGCAGCCTGGGGTGGGACCTGCACCTCATCTCCGCGTACTCCCAGAGCCTTCCCCCCGCGAGCGCCTGCCTGATCCTCCTCACCTCCCCGAAGAGGACGTGGAGGTTGTGTCTGGCCAGCTCCCTTATCCTCTCCCCCTCCGGTTTCTCCCGCAGCTGGTCGGGGGTGAGGGAGGAACAGACGGGACACTCGCAAGGGAAGAAGGAGAGCTCCTCCAGCCTCAGCGTCCTCTCCCTGGTCAGGTACCTGTTGTCCCTGGCGTAGAGGATGTAGGAGGCGGAGTCAAAGGTGTCGCAGCCCATGAGCACCAGCAGGGGCAGCACGGAGGGGTGACCCGCCCCGAAGAGGTGCACGGGGCGGTCGGGGGGAAGGTGGCGTTTGGCCGTCATCACCAGGTCCACCAGGTCAGAGTACTCGTAACCCTCCAGCAGCTCCACCGGGCTCCCTATGGCGTGCACCTGATAGTCCAGGGAGCCCACGGCCCTGGCGCACTCCTCCACCAGCTCCAGGTGCCTTCCACCCTGCACCGGGGCGCACCACAGGATCTCGGGATCGGACCTAAGCTCCACCGCCCTCCTGGCCCTCTCCACCGTGAGCCTGACCGTCTCCTCCGCCTCCTCCCTGGAGGCCCTGATCCCCGTGGGCACGTCCAGGATGACGGCCAGATCGGAGCCTATCTCCTCCTGGTACCTCACGATCTCGTCGGGATCGGCCTCGATCTCCCCGTATCTCAGGATCTGATAACCCCCGGAGTCCGTGGCCAAGGGCCCTTCGTACCCCAGCATCTGGTGGATCTTCCTTCCCCCTCCGAACCTCCTCTTCAGGAGGTAGGCGTTGGTCATCATCAGGGGCTCCCCGAACTCCCTCCGTATCTCCTCCGGGGTGAGCACCAGGTCGGAGGGGTTCAGAACGGGGAGGAGGGCGGGGGTCTGGACCGTTCCGTGCCTGGTCCTCAGCCTTCCCAGCCTTCCCAAACCCTCCCGGTGGGTGAAGGTGAAGATTTCTCTGGACATCGGGAACTCAGCAGATCCTCCTCTTTCCCTCGGCCAGGTCCCGGCAGAAGTCCAGGATGTGATCGAGAGCCCAGTTCACCCTCTCCGAGACCTCCTTCCCTATCTCCTCCACCCTGGTCCCCCCCTCCGGGATCACCCTGACCAGGGCCAGGGAGGGGCGGTCTATGGGTTCCCCTATCTGGCTCACCAGCCACACGTAAACCTCCAGCACGCCCGGGACCTCCTGGTAGATCCGCTGGGCTATCTCATGGGTGAGGAGGTTGTAGATCTTCCCCACGTGGCTGACGGGGTTCTTCCCCGCCGCCGCCTCCGTGCCCATGGGCCTGGTGAGGGGTATCACTCCGTTGGAGCGGTTCCCCCTCCCCACCTGCCCCGAATCGGCCCCATCGGCGCTGGTCCCCAGCACGGTCAGGTAAACCCCTCCCTCCCCCCTCCCCCTGGCATCCAGGGTGTTGAGGTCCACCCTCACCCCCTTGAAGTCGAACCTCTCCCTCACGAAGCGCTCCAGCTCCTCCAGGATCTCCCCCTTCTTCCTGAAGTAGTCCTCCTCATCCCTCACGAATCTGTCCACGAAGGCCATCCCCACGGTGAGGTGTACCTCCTCCCCCCTCCTTATTCCCATCACCTTCACATCCTCCCCCGACTCCGGGAAGGCCTTCTTGAAGCCTGCCGAGTTGGCGTAGCCCTCCACCTCCAGCACCAGCCTCTCCAGCTTGGAGAGGGGTGCGTATCCCACGGCGGCGGAGGTGTCGTTGGCCCCCATCACCTTAGACCCCCTCTTGAAGAGATCGGTGAGGGAGGCTGAGCCTGGCCTGATCTCCACCTGGTACTTCACGTGCCTCTCGGGGGAGACGAAGCGAAGGTTCTGGGAGAACCACTCCTTGGCGGCCCTCACCGCAATTTCCGCCACCGGGATCTCCACCTCGTCCACCTTGGAGGTGGCCCGGTCCCCGAAGACCAGCAGCATGGGCCTCTTCACCTCCCCTCCTCCGAACCTGGTCTCCACCTCCCCCGCCACCAGAAGGGATTTGTCCACGTTGTAGTGGAGGATCTCCCCCACCCTCCTCTTGTACTCCAGGTCCAGGGCCACGGCCACCCTGTCGAAGATGAGGTCGCAGATGGTGTCGGGGTGCCCCAGGCCCTTCCTCTCCACAATCTCCAGCCCCTGCTTCTCCACGGGCAGCTGGCGGAGCTCCTCCACGATCACTTCCCGCGACAAGGCCACCGCTGAAGTAGGTATTTCTCCTGCCCTTAAAGCTTTTCCCGATAGAGTTAATTCTCCTCCCGCCTGAGAAAAAAAAGATGGTGGCGGACCAGGTCAGGGAGAGAATAGCCAAGCAGATAGCGGGGGACATCACCCTCTCGGAAAGGCCCGACGAGGCCATGAAGAGGTGGAGGGAGGTCTTCAACCTGAGCCAGAGGGCACTGGCGGAAGCCCTGGGGGTTTCGCCCTCCCAGATAAGCGACTACGAGAGCGGGAGAAGGAAGTCCCCCGGGGTCCTCACGGTGAAAAAGCTGGTGGAGGCCCTGATCAGGCTGGACGAGGAGAGGGGAGGAAAAACGCTCTCCGCCCTCCACAGGCTCCTCACCATCCACCTTCCCCCCGATGTCATCCTGGGGCTTAAGGAGTTCAGGAGGCCGGTGGACGGCAGGAAGCTGAGCAGGGCGGTGAGGGGGAGGGCGGTGGCCAACCCCCAGCTGCTCTCCAGGAACCTCTTCGGCTTCACCGTCATCGACAGCTACAAGGCCGCCCTGAGGCTCTCCGCCGAGGAGTTCAAACAGCTCTACGGACTGACCTCGGAGAGGGCCCTGGTCTTCACGGGGGTGACCACGGGAAGGACTCCCATGGTGGCCATAAAGGTCATAGGCATCACCCCTGGCATGGTGGTGCTGCACGGGAGCCTCAGGAGGGTGGATCCGCTGGGGATCAAGCTCGCCCAGGAGCTCAAGGTCCCGCTGGTCCGCTCCGAGCTGCCCTCCGTGGAGGAGCTCCTGCTGAGGCTCAACGAGCTGGGATGAGGCCCTCCCATCCGGTGCGGGCGGTAAGGTTAAAACGATGTCCGGAGGACGTGGGTCGATGGAAGTGGGAGTGGTGGGATACGGGGCCTACCTGCCCAGGTACAGGCTGAAGACGGAGGAGATAGCCAGGATCTGGGGGGCCGATCCCAAGCAGATGAAGAGGGGGCTGGGGGTGGAGGAGAAGGCGGTGGCGGGACCGGACGAGGACACGGTCACCATCTCCGTGGAGGCGGCCAAGAATGCCCTCAGGAGGGGAGGAATAGACCCCTCGCTGGTGGGGGCCATCTACGTGGGCTCGGAATCCCATCCCTACGCCGTGAAGCCCACGGCCAGCATCGTGGCCGAAGCGGTGGGGGCGGTCCCGGAGATGACGGCGGCGGATCTGGAGTTCGCCTGCAAGGCGGGGACGGCGGGGGNGCAGGCCTGCATGGGCATGGTGGAGGCGGGGATGATAAGGTACGGCCTGGCCATAGGGGCCGACACCGCCCAGAGCAGCCCCGGGGATCCGCTGGAATACGCGGCGGCGGCGGGAGGTGCGGCCCTTCTGATAGGAAAGCTGGACGGGGAGGCGGTGGCCGCCATCGAGGCCACCTACTCCTACACCACGGACACGCCCGACTTCTGGAGAAGGGACATGCACCCCTACCCCCGACACGGGGGGAGGTTCACGGGGAGACCGGGGTACTTCAAGCACACCCTCTCGGCGGCCCAGGGCCTGCTTAGGAGGCTGGGGCTCACCCCCAGGGACTTCGACCACGCGGTCTTCCACCAGCCCAACGGGAGGTTCCCGGTGGAGGTGGCCAGGGAGCTGGGCTTTTCCCTCTCCCAGATACGCACCGGCCTCCTCTCCCCCAAGATAGGCAACACCTACTCGGGGGCCACCCTCCTGGGGCTGGCAGCCATCTTCGACAGGGCCAAGGAGGGTGAGAGGATCCTGGCCGTCTCCTACGGCTCGGGGGCGGGGAGCGATGCCTTCAGCTTCATCGTGAAGGAGGGAATAGAGAGGAAGAGGGAGCTGGCGCCGAAGGTCTCCGACTACCTGGAGAACAAGGTCTACATAGACTACGCCACCTACTGCAAGTTCACGAGGAAGCTGGTGAGGTGAATGAGAAGGGTGGCCGTGGTGGGGGTGGGTCAGACCAAGTTCGGGGAGCTCTGGGACACCTCCTTCAGGCAGATGATCATAGAGGCGGGGACCAGGGCCCTCGAGGACGCGGGGATCTCCGGGGAGGAGATAGACGCCATGTACGTGGGGAACATGTCCGCGGGGCAGTTCATCAGGCAGGAGCACATCGCCTCCCTCATAGCCGACCACTCCGGGCTTGCCCCCGTTCCCTGCACCAGGGTGGAGGCGGCCTGCGCCTCAGGGGCGCTGGCCCTGAGGGAGGCCATGGTGGCGGTAGCTTCGGGGATGCACGACGTGGTGGTGGCGGCCGGGATAGAGAAGATGACGGACGTGATCGCCGAGGCCGGCCAGGAGATGCTGGCCACGGTCTCCGATCAGGAGTGGGAGGCCTTCGTGGGGGCCACCTTCCCCTCCCTCTTCGCCCTGATGGCCAGGAGGCACATGCACGAGTTCGGGACCACCGATGAGCAGAGGGCCCTGGTGGCCGTGAAGAACCACCACAACGCCTGCCTGAACGCCTACGCCCAGCACCACGTGGAACTCACGGTGGAGAGGGTCCTCCAGTCCCCCATGGTGAGCTCCCCCCTGAGGATGATGGAGTGCGCCTCCCTCACGGACGGGGCCGCCTGCCTGATCCTGGTGCCCCTGGAGGAGGCCAGGAAGTACACCGACACCCCGGTGGAGATAGCGGGGAGCGGGCAGGCGAGCGACACCATAGCCCTGGGGGACAGGGAGTCGCTGGTCAGCCTGAGGGCCACCCGCGAGGCGGCGAGGAAGGCCTACCGCATGGCCAGGGTGGAGCCCAAGCAGGTGGATCTGGCGGAGGTGCACGACAGCACCACCATCTCCGAGATCATGGCCATAGAGGACCTGGGCTTCTGCGAGAAGGGGAAGGGGGGAAAGATCACGGAAGAGGGGATGACGGCCATCGACGGTCCCCTCCCGGTGAACCCCAGCGGGGGCCTGGAGGGGAGGGGGCATCCCATAGGGGCCACCGGCATAGCCCAGGCGCTGGAGATCGTGCTTCAGCTCAGGGGGGAGGCGGGTAAGAGGCAGGTGAAGAAGGCGGAGGTGGG
>QNVD01000178.1 GCA_004347925.1 Hadesarchaea archaeon | reverse complement strand
CCCCCTCACAGACCCTGACCTCGTGACCCACCCACTCCTCCCCCGGAAGCACCCACCTCCTCCTGTCCACCACGGTCTGGCCCCGGGTCAGCTCCCCCCTCGTCTCCACCCTCACCCTGCACCTCCTCACCCTGAAGAGGGAGGGCTCCAGGAGGGCGGCCACCGCCATGGGATCGTGCAGGGGCACCCTCCCGAACCTCTCTAGGAGCGGCCTCAGGAGCCCGCAGGCCAGCTCCGCCTCCCTCGTCCCTACCCTCTTCAGCTCGGCGTACTCCCTCTCGGAGAACATGGCGGAGGGGTCCATGGTGACGTCCAGTCCCACCGCCAGGAGGGGGAGGCCCGATCCGAAAACCCGCTCCGCCGCCTCCGGGTCCACGTAAACGTTGTACTCGGCCACGGGGGTGACGTTTCCGGAGCCGTGGGGGGAGAGACCGTAGGCGCCACCCATCAGCACCACCTCCTCCACCCCCTCCAGCCCGGGCGGCCTGAGGGCCAGGGCCAGGTTGGTGAGGGGGCCCGTGCAGACGAGCGTGACCCTCTCCCCCTTCCCCGCCTCCCTCCTCATCACCTCCACGGCGGGTTCGGGGAGGGGGGGGAGGCTGGGCTCGGGAAGGGGGAGACCACCCAGTCCGTCCTCACCGTGCAGGGCTTTGGCCGTGAGGAGCTTCCTGAAGAGAGGACGGGGGGAGCCCATGGCCACGGGGGGTGATTTCCTGCCCAGGAACTCCAGCACCCTGAGGGCGTTCTTGGTGGTCCTCTCCACCTCCACGTTTCCCGCCACCGTGGTGATGGCCCTCACCTCCAGCTCGGGGGAGCGCAGGGCCAGCAGGAGGGCCAGGGCATCGTCTATCCCGGGATCCATATCCAGGATCACCTTTCTGGCCATCCCATCGCCCGGGAAGCTACTTCTTACCGCAGTACCTCAGGAACTCCTCCCAGATCTCCTTCCTCCTCCCTTCCTCCATCCCCTCGTAATCCTCCACCGAGAGGTTGTACCTCTCCCTGAGGAACTTTGAGAACCTGAGCGTCTGAAGGGTCTGGTAGATGAGGTAGCTGCGGTAGTTTTCGGGTATGCCGGCCATCACTTCCCCCCCGCGCCGCCCCCGGTCCGAGTGGAACCCCCCTCCCTCGGCCGGGAGAGGAAACCCCTGAGCAGGGAAAAGGGGTACGCCCCCCTCCAGAGGGCGACGGCCCCCAGCCCGGCCCACAGGAGGAGGCTGGAGAGGAGGAAGGGGGAGGTCCGGAGAAGCCCCAGCCTGCCCAGCACGACCCCCAGGTACGCGTTCAGGAGGACCCCAAGCCCCAGGCTCACCGCCAGCCTGGAGGGAAGGCCCAGCTGGTTCCTTTCTGGGTAGGCCACCAGGCTCAGCAGGAAACCGGGCAGGAGAAGGAGGATGGTCCCCAGCAGCCCGTACAGGATGGCCTTTATCACATCCCTCCTTTCTCCGAGCCCCTCTTAAGGCTTGGGATGAGAAAGGGGGAGGATGAGGAAGGACCTGGTGGTGGTGGGGGGAGGGCCCTCCGGCTGCTTCCTGGCGGAGAAGGTGGCCAGGAGGGGCTTCGAGGTCCTGGTGGTGGAGGAACACGAGAGGGTGGGG
>QNVD01000177.1 GCA_004347925.1 Hadesarchaea archaeon | reverse complement strand
CTCCCCCCCCTCCTTCAGGACCATCTCGTCCAGCACCAGCCTGAGGGTGGGGGGATCGTAGAGGAGCACCACCATGGGCCCCGACCTCACCGGCCCCATCAGGGCGTCCTGGGAGGAGAGGAGCTCCACCACCTCCCAGGCTATCCCCCTCACCACCTGCACCTGCTCGGGTCCGGAGGTGTAGAAGCCGCAGAGGGAGCCGTAGAGGCCCGAGGTGGCGGTCCCTCCCAGGAAGCCGTACCTCTCCACCAGGAGCACGCTCGCGCCCAGGCGCCGGGCGGCCAGGGCGGCGGCCACCCCGCAGGGCCCTCCCCCCAGCACCACCACGTCCTTCCGCTCCACCTCCACTGTAACCTTTTAAGCCGGGGGGGGTAAAAGGGTTGGCTGGAGGATGAGGGATACAGGGTGGCTACCTGCAAGAGGAACTTGGACTGCCGGCAGGGAGCGCTGGGAGGGGGCCAGGATGATAGCGGAGCTGGCTAGGACCGATCCCGAGCACCCCCTCGTGCAGGCCCTGAGGTCCGGGAAGGTGGACATCTACAACCCGGAGTACACCCCCACCTTCTCCCACCGCTACGCGGCGGTGGCGGCCGGACTGGGGAGGCTGGGGTGGAGCGACAACTTGGTGACCAGGGAGCACGGGGCCCTCGTCTACCTGGGGAGCGTGGTCACGGAGGAGAACGGGGAGCTGGTCATAAGGAGACCCGTGGAGGCGAGGTGAGTGGCCTTCTGGATGGATCCCTTCCTGCTCTTCCTCTGCGGCCTCGCCGCGGCCCTCCTCAGGAAGAAGCTCTTCTTCAACAGCACCCGCTTCATCCCCCTGGTCTCGGCCCTCGTCCTCCTCCTCTTCTGGACGGTCTCCATAGGGATGTTCTGCAACCTGGGGTTCCTGAGGTGGGCCTGGGAGGGGTGCGGGGCCAGGAGCGGGACGGAGTGGATGGTGAACGGGGGCCTCCTCTCCCTGGTGGAGCCCGGCTCCTCCTACTCCGCCCTCTCCGGGGAGGGAATGTTCCTCAGCATCTTCATGTTCGCCCTCTACCCCCTCTACCTCTGGCTGGGGGTCAGGGCGGGGGAGAGGCTCTTCAGGGGACCCCTCGAGACCCGCCCCTCTTGAGCCTCCTCTCCACCTCCTCCAGCCCCTCCGAGAGGAAGCGGGAGGGGGTGAGCCTCTGGGCGGAGAAGGGGGGGAAGCGGGGGTGAAGGAGGGCGAACCTCCTGAAGCGCTCCACCCTGTAGTCCTCCAGGTGGCCCCAGGTTCCCTCGTGGAGCAGGGCGGCCTCCTCCGCCGCCGCGAAGGCGGTTCTCCCGGCCTTCCACTCCGCCATGGTGGCCAGCAGGGGATCCTCCCTTCCCCTGTCCACCGACCAGGCCGCCCTGTACACCAGCAGGCGGGAGGCCTCCAGCTCGGCGCTGAGCTCGGCCAGCTTGGTGAGGGTGCGGGAGTACTCCCAGGCCGGCCTCCCGGTTTCCTCCCTCTCCCTGAGGTAGCGCAGGGCCCTCTCCACCGCCCCCTCTGCCGTCCCCAGCGCCTGGGCGGCCGCGTCCACCCTGCACAGGGTCAGGAGCTCCGCCGTCATCTCCGGCTCCCCCCCCTTCCTCCCCAGC
>QNVD01000176.1 GCA_004347925.1 Hadesarchaea archaeon | reverse complement strand
TTCCTCCACCTCCCCTCCTTCTCCAGCCTCACGCTCCGGGAGATAGAGAGGAGGGGGGAGGGGTACGGTAGGGGGGAGGAGGGAAGGGGAAAGAAGGTGATCATAGAGCACACCAGCGTGAACCCCACCAAGCCCCTTCACATCGGTCATGGCAGGAACGCGGTTCTGGGGGACACCGTGGCCAGGCTGCTGAGGGAGAGGGGGTACACGGTGGAGGTGCACAACTACATAGACGATCTAGGCAGGCAGATGGCCGAGACCCTGGTGGCCCTCTCCGAGGCCAGGGGGAGGATGAGGGGCAAGTTCGACCATCACCTGGGCAGGCTGTACGCCGAGTTCCACCAGAGGCTGGAGACCAGCCCGGAGCTGGAGGAGAGGGTGCGGGAGGTCCTGAGGGGGCTGGAGAGGGGGGAGAGGGTGGCGGAGGAGGCCAGGAGGGTGGCGGAGCGTTGCGTGAGGGCCAACCTGCAGACTACGGACAGGCTGGGGGTGAGCTACGACCTCTTGGTCTGGGAGAGCGATCTGGTCAGGTCTGGACTGCTGCAGGAGGTGCTGGAGAGGTTCAAGGCAACCCCCTACCTGGTCAGGGGGGAGGGGGAGAAGCTGGGCACCTGGATCCTCCGCCTCCCGGGGGAGGAGGAGAAGGTCCTGATCAGATCCGACGGGACGGCGGTCTACACGGCCAGGGACATCGCCTATCAGCTCTGGAAGTTCGGTTGCACCAGGGCCTCCCTCAGGTTCCGGTTCCACTCCAGGAGGAGGGACGGCACCAGGACCTACACCACCTCCCAGAGGGGGAGGGTGATGAAGCGTTTCGGTGGAGCGGACGTGGTCATCAACGTGGTGGGGGCGGAGCAGAAGTTCCCCCAGAGGGTGGTTTCCCTCGCCCTGAAGGCCCTCGGCCTCGAGAGGCAGTTCGAGAACTCCCATCACCTGGCCTACGAGCACGTGCGCCTTCCGGAGGAGAGATTCTCCGGGAGGAGGGGGACCTGGATGGGCTTCACGGTGGATGAGGTGGTGGAGGAGGCCGTTTCGAGGGTGGAGAGGCTGATGGGGGAGCGCTCGGCGGGCACCCCCCTCAGGAGGGTTTCGGAGGGGGTGGGGGTGGGGGCCGTTAGGTTCTCCCTCCTGAGCACCTCCCCGGAGAAGGAGATCGTCTTCAAGTGGGAGGAGGCCCTGGATCTGGACAGGAACAGCGGCCCGGCCGTGCAGTACTCCTACGCCAGGGCCTGCAGCATCCTGCGGAAGGCGGGTGGGCGGATTAAAGGAACCCTTCCTCCCGTCTTCAAGCTGGGGGAGGAGAAGGAGCTCTTGAAGCAGCTGGCCCAGTACCCGGAGGCGGTGCGCCTGGCGGCGGAGAGGAAGCAGCCCAGCCTTCTGGCCAGGTACGCGGCGGAGCTTTCCCTCCGCTTCAACAAGTTCTACGAGGTGGCCCCCGTGCTGGAGGCGGAGACCGAGGAGCTCCGCGTCTCCCGCCTCAGGCTGGTTAGGGGGACCAAGGTCGTGCTGGGAAACGCCATGCGCCTGCTGGGGATTCCCCTCCTGGAGAGGATGTAGCCGTAACTTCGGGCCACCTCCCTCTCTGGGCCCAAGGCTTAAGGAGGCTTTCGGGGAGAGGGGTGGTGATGAAGGGGATCAGGGTCTTCAGGAGGAGGCTGGACGAGGAGGGAAGGCTGCCCCTCCCCCCCGCGCTTCTAAGGCTCTTCTCGGGGGAGGTTAGGGTGCTGGGCTCCAATCCCCTGGTGGTGCTCTGCCCCGCGGAGATGAGGATGGAGGAGGCCGAGAGGCACCTCTTCCACCTGCTGGTGGAGCTAAGGAACAGGCTTAACGGGGCTGCCAACTACATCACCCATTGACCTCCCGGCTCCCGGCTAGAGGTTTCGGGCCCGGCGGGAGGGCTTGGAGGCAAGCATGGGAAAATTTTTATATCGCTATTAAAANAGGGAAGGATGCCGGAGGATTTCCTGATAGTANAGGACCTCACCAAGGAGTTCACCCCCGGCCTTCCCGTTGTCAAAAACATTTCCTTCACCCTNAAGGAGGCCAAAACCTTCGGGCTGCTGGGAAAGAGCGGCCAGGGAAAATCCGTGATCATGCANGCCATCAGGGGCATCCCCGAGTACGAGCCCACCACGGGGGAGATCATCTTCAGGGTGGCCTACTGCCCCAACTGCCACTGGGTGGAGTACCCCTCCAAGGCGGGTGAGCCCTGCCCCAAGTGCTCCACCAGGATGGAGTTCAGGGAGGTGAATTACTGGGAGGAGCTCCACAAGCAGAGCAGGATCGGGAAGTCCCTGCACGACAGGATAGCCATCATGCCCCAGAGGGGCTTCTCCCTCTACAGCGAGTTCCCCGCCGTGGAGAACATCCGCAGGGTGCTCCTGAGCATAGGGTACCCGGAGGGGGAGGTGGATATCCGGGCGGTGGAGCTTCTCTCCAGCGTGAGGCTGCAGCACAGGCTCCTGCATCTGGGCAGGGACCTCTCCGGCGGGGAGAAGCAGAGGGTCATCTTCGCCATGTGTCTGGCCAGGAATCCCCTGCTCTTCCTGGCGGATGAGCCCACGGGAACCCTGGACCCCATAACCAGCGTGGTGGTCTCCGACGTGGTGAAGGAGGCCGTGGAGAAGGACAGGATCTCCCTCCTGCTCACCTCCCACTGGCCGGAGGCCATAAAGATGCTGACGGAGGAGGCCATCCTCATTGAGAACGGTGAGGCCGTCATGAAGGGGAGTTCGGATGAGGTTTACAGGGCCTTCATGGAGAAGGTGGAAAAGCTGGAGGTTCAGAGGTTCAAGGGAACCCGCCCCATGGTGAAGTGCGAGGGGGTCAGGAAGTGGTACTACACCTTCGACAGGGGCCTGGTCAAGGCGGTGGATGGGGTGGACCTGGAAATCTATGAGGGGGAGGTCTTCGGAATAGTGGGTCTGAGCGGGAGCGGGAAGACCACGCTGGCCCACATGATCATCGGGATAAAGCCCGTGACCCAGGGCAAGATCTCCGTAAGGATAGGGGAGGAGTGGATAGACATGGGCATACCCGGTCCGGACGAGAGGGGGAGGGCCACCCTCCACATGGACATCCTCCACCAGGAGTACACCCTTCACGCCGGCAGGATCATCCTCGAGAACCTCACGGGGGTGGTCACGGAGCCCCTGCCGGAGGAGGTGAAGACGCAGAGGGCTTACGAGGTCCTGAGGGCGGTGAACTTCACGGATCCGGAGATAGACTACCTGCTCTACAAGTTCCCGGACCAGCTGAGCGAGGGGGAGAGGCACAGGGTCTGCATAGCCAGATCCCTCATGAAGAAGCCCAAGCTCGTCCTGCTGGACGAGCCCACCGGGACGGCCGATCCCATCACCAGGGTGGAGATCGCCAAGAGCATAAGGAGCGCCAGGGATGCTCTGAACCAAACCTATCTGATTATAAGCCATGACATAGACTTCATGAAGCTGGCGTGCGACAGGGCGGTCTACATGAGGCACGGAAAAATCCAGGCCGTGGGGGACCCGGACGAGATAATAGACCTGATGGTGAGGACGGAGAGGGCGGCCCTGCAGGAGGGAGGCTGATGGCCTACGACGAGGCTCTGACGGAGGAAATAAAGAAGCTGGCGCTCAGCCTGGGTGCGGACAAGGTGGGGGTGGGCGAGGCGGACAGGGCGGATAAGACCCCCATGTTCTTTGCCTCCCCCTTCTCCTTCATGAAGGACGCCAAGACCGTGATCTCCATATGCCTGAAGTACCCCGATGGGGCCCTGGAGTTCTCCAAGGATGACTTCTTCGTCATCCTCTCCTCCTACGCCTCGGTGAGGGAGGCCCTCCTCAGGAAGCTCAACGAGATAGCCCTCGCCCTCTCCAAGGAGCTGGAGAAAAGGGGGTACAAGGCCACCCCCCTGGAGGCCAACCTCCCCGTGGATGAGAGGAGGTGGGTGAGCTGCCTTCTCTCCCACAGGTACCTGGCCCAGATCTCGGGTCTGGGAGACATAGGCGTCAGCAATCTGCTCATCACCCCCGAGTGGGGACCCAGGGTGGAGCTGGGCAGCGTGATCACCAACGCTCCCCTCAAGCCCGATGGCCCCAAGCTGGCCGGAAAGATCTACGAGGAGACCTGCAAGGCCTGCTTCAAGTGTGTGGAGGCCTGCCCCACCCAGGCTTTGACCAGGGAGAAGATGCCCCCCTACAACTTCGAGCTCAACCGGTGCCTGTGGGGAACGCAGGGCTGGCTGATGCTTTCCAAGATCGAGATACCCCCGGAGGAGTGGATAAGCGCCCGACCCACCGCCATGGTCATGGTACCCAAGTACACCGCCAAATACCCCTTCATAAAGGTCTACCAGGAGTGGCAGAGGAAGAAGATGGACTTCCCCTGCTGCATCGAGTGCATGCTGGCCTGTCCGGTGGGGAAGAAGTGAGGTGGAGCTTTTGATGGAGTGCACTTCCTGCGGTTGGAAAGGACGGGAAGAGGAAACGGTGAAAGTTTATATCTGTCCCGACTGCGGCACGGGCCACCTGAAGCTCTTCCGCCTCCTCAAGAGGAGGGACGGGAAGCTGCAGTGCCCCAAGTGCACCTGGATAGGATCTCCGGAGGAGGCGGTCAAGGAGCCCGAGTGTCCCAAGTGCGGTAATCCCTATCTCAAGGAAGAACCCGTGGCGCCCTGAAAGGGATCTTGTTCAGAGGGCCTGGGCCACCAGCTCCGTCAGGTCGTAGACCTGGAGCGGTGTCTTGGAGGCCTCCACGGCATCGCTCAGGTTCCTGCGGCAGAACGGGCAGGTGGATACGATGGCCTGGGCCCCCGTCTCCTGGGCCTCCTTGAGCCTCTCCGTGGCGGTCCAGATGGCCCAGTCGGGATAGGCCGACTTGGCCCCACCTCCCGCCCCGCAGCACCAGGAGAGCTCCCTGTTGCGGGGCATCTCCGTGAGCTTCACCCCAGGCAGGGCCTTCAGGACGTTTCTGGGGGGCTCAAACACCTTCTCCTTCTCCAGCTCGGGCAGGTAGATGGAGACGTGCCTTCCGGAGTGGCAGGGATCGTGATAGGTAACGTGCAGGTTCAGGGGTCGGGAGAAGCGGAGCTTTTCCTCCCTCAGCAGGGAATCCAGGAGGTCCGCGGTGGTCATGATCTCGAACTCGGGTTTCAACCCGAACATCTTGGGATAGTCGAGCTTGAGGGTCTTGTAGCAGCCGGCGCAGGAGGTCACCACCCTCTTGGCCCCCGAGTCTTTTATCACGTCCACGTTGTGCTTAGCCACCTCCTCCGCCAGCTTCCTCTGCCCGGTGCGGAGCAGGGGGGAGCCGCAGCACCACTCGTCCTCCCCCAGGAGGGCGAACTCTATCCCCAGCTTCTTGAAGATCTGCACGGTGGACTGAGCTATCATCTGCTGCCTGTAGGAGGCGGTGCATCCCACGAAGTAGAGGGTCTCAGCCTTCCTGGGGTACTTGCTCCCGTTGGCCCAGGCGGTCCGCTTCTCGGAGGGCTCGTAGTACGGGTTGTGGTTGGTCCTCACGCTCTCCCCGTATTTGGCCTGGACGGGCAGGGGCCCCCAGCCTATCTCCGCCAGGTAGGCCCGCAGGTCCTCCATGATTTTCACGGTGTCCTCCGCCCTGTACCCCAGCCCGGAGTGATCCTTGCAGTTCACCGAGCAGGAGCCGCAGAGCGTGCATGCGTAGACCACGTCCAGCAGAGCCTTGGTGGGCTGGGTGATGATGTCCTCATTCAGCCCCCTCACCAGCTCCATCTTGCCGTAGGAGTAGAAGGCCTCGTGTCCGAAGTAGGTCCCGCTCGGGCAGTTGTTCATCACCCTGCCCAGCTTGTGATAGTCACCCACGGTGCAGGCTCTGCAGTGGGCACAAAGGTAGCTCAGTTGATGCCACTTCTTTATCGTTTCTGTTTTCGGAGGCACAAGAATGGTAGGGGACCTCCTCTTTATAAGTATTTCGCTTTAAGTGTTTGAAAGTAGGCACAAAGAGGAAAATGAACGCCTTTTTTTATTGACGAAAAGGAAAGTAATCCGATAAATTTATAAAGGTGGGGGTGAAGGAGGAAGGATGCCGCTGACGGAGCAGGAGTTGATCCAAGAAATAGAGCGGAGGGCCATAGATAACAAGGAAAACGCCCTTCAGGTCCGCGCTGGAAAGCTTTCAGGTGACACGGTGGTTTACATCGCCTTCTCCCCCTACCTTCCCTGCCTCATAAGGACGGGGGCGGCGGAGGCCAGGACCCTCTTCGGCATGAAGGCCGAGATGGCCTGCCACGTGCTGAACGAGTCCAACGAGATCATCTTCTCCTACCTCATAAGGTTCGATGAGGGTTACGTGACCGACTACCAGAGGCTGGATCTGAACCTCACCCATCCCACCACGGGCACTCCCCTGAGGGAGGTCATGAAGGGAAAGAGCGTCTACTGGAAGAACCCCACCGCTCTCGTCTCCGCGGCGGAGATAGTGGATCCCATCCGGAAGGACAAAAGCTATAAGCTCTTCACCGGGGTAGGTTACCTGAAGGATTTCGAGGAGGGCATGGCCATACCGGATGAGAACCTGGATGCGAAGTGCACCCTCAACTACGATCTTCTTGAGATAAGGAAGAGGGCGGCCCTCTATCCCATGCCCGCCACCATGAGGGGCTTCCTCCTGATGGGTAGGGCGGACTTCACGGACTGGCTGAGGGAGATCCTGGGAGGGGAGGACCTCCTTCCCCTGGTCCACACCGTAAAGGAGAGGCTGAGGAGATAGCATGGAAGCGGGTGTTCAGAAGGATAGGATCTTGGCGCTCCTGCAGGACATCGTGGGGCCCGAGCACGCTTCCGCTGACCCCGCCTTGCTCATTCCCTACTCCAGGGACCAGCACTGGCCCATAGCCGGCACCCACATGCCCGACTACGTGGTCCGACCCAAGACGGTGGAGGAGGTCCAGAAGATCCTGCGCTTGGCCAACAGGTACAGAATCCCCGTGATACCGGTGAGCAGCAACACCAACATCAGGGGCCTCACCATACCCCACCACGGAGGCATCATGCTGGATCTGAAGAGGATGGACTACTTGGAGATAGACCCCAAGAACAGGGCGGCCATCATAGGTCCGGGAGTGAGCTGCGCCAGGCTGGCGGATGAGGCCGAGAAGTACGGGCTCAGGCCCATCATCCCCGGGGCCCCCTCCACGGTCAACATGCTCTCCAACTGCTTGCTCAGGGGGGTTTCCAACATAGGCCCAAGGTACGGCCACACGGGTGACCAGGTCCTGGGCATGGAGGTGGTGCTGCCCACCGGGGAGATCCTCTACACGGGGGCGGCGGCCTTCCCCAACGTGGGCCCCTACTTCAGGTACTTCGGTCCCGACTGGGCCGGCCTCTTCCAGGGACAGCCCGGGATCATGGGGGTGGTGACCAAGATGGCGGTGAGGCTCTACCCCCTGCCGGAGCGGCAGGAGATGTTCATGTGCGGCTTCACCCAGAGGCCGGGGGAGCCGGAGGAGGGACCCCTGCGCCGGGCGATGGCCTTCATGCACGATCTCATGCTGCACGATCCACCCGTCATAACCTTCGGGGTGATCCTGCACTGGGTGGCGGCGGCCATCACCATGGTGGAGAAGAGGGAGGACATAGATTCCTTCAAGGGGACGCTGGGGGACTGGGTGGTGCTGGGCTCCATCGAGGGCTCCAGGGAGTTCGTTAAGTACGGGAGGTCGGTGGTGGAGAAGGAGATCAAGAAGCACTGGGACAACATAGACGAGGGCAGGGAGGTGGTGCTCATGTCCAAGATGCTGAAGGACGAGCTGAAGGCGGCCCGCAGGATCTTCAGGTGGTTCAGGCTGGGGAACTACTATGCCCTGGCCTGGTGGGGTCCCCTGGACAGGTTCGACAAGTACTACTTTGAGGCCCTCAAGATTTGGAGGGAGCTGGGCATCACGGAGGAGCTCTCCATCGTGGGCATCCCCGCCTATCCCTACGTGGGTCAGCTGACCTACTACGAGTTCGACAGCTTCTGGGACTCCACGGATCCGCAGAACACGGAGAAGATCAAGAAGTTCACGGAGATCATGTATCAGAAGATGATCGACCTGGGGATCTACTGCTGGTTCAGGCCCTACCCGGGCGTCTACGAGAGCACCATCCCCAGGCTGAAGGGATGCATGGGTGAGCTCTGGTACAAGGTGAAGAAGCTTCTGGATCCCAACAACATCATGAATCCAGGCAAGGTCTTCCCGGAGTAGGTCGGTGTTAGGTTGAGGGAGCCCGACAAACTGATGACGGCCAGGGAGGCCGTTAAGAAGTTTGTCAGGGACGGCTGCAGCCTCACGCTGGCCAACTTCGCCACCTCCGAGCCCTTCGCCCTGGTACACGAGGTCATAAGGCAGGGGAAGAGGGACCTCTACCTCATAAAGTCCTCGGGCTTCATGGCTTCCGACCAGCTCCTGGCCGCCGGCTGCGTGAGGAGGATCCTCACCTCCTGGCACCTCCGCATGTCCCCCACCTCCTACTACTCCCCCATCGACAAGCTGCTCAAGGAGAAGAAGGTGGAGATAGAGGACTACACCAACTGGACGGTGGCCGCCAGGCTGCTGGCCGGGGCCTGGGGCCTGCCCTTCTTCCCCGTGAGGGGAAACTCCCTCCTCCTCAGCGACATAGCGAGGATCAGGAGCTTCGAGGGGGAGAACAAGCTCAGGGTGGTGGATAACCCCTTCAGGCCGGGGGAGAAGGTGGTGCTGGTCCCCCCCCTGAACCCCGATGTGGCCCTTATCCACGCCCAGCGCGCCGACGTCAACGGCAACGTGCAGCTGTGGGGTCCCCTGGGAGACACCGTCTACGCGGCCCTGGCGAGCAAGGTTATCATCGCCAGCGTGGAGGAGATAGTGGAGGAGGAGAACATAAGGAGGTCCCCCTTCCTCACCCTCCTCCCCGAGTTCAGGGTGAACGCCATAGTTCACGAGGAGTGGGGAGCCCATCCCATGGAGTGCCTGGGATACTACGACATGGACGAGCCCTTCCTCCTCATCTGGTACGCGCTGCTCACCAGGAAGATGATGGAGAGCTTCATGGACGAGTGGATCTTCGGGGTGGAGAACCGGAAGGAGTACATAGAGCACTACATCGAGAGGTTCGGGATGGAGAAGCTCAACAGCCTGAGGGCCAAGAAGTACCTCTCGGACACCGTGAACCTGGGATCCACCTTCGAGGGTGACATGAAGAGGTGGGGGATAGACTGGAGCTTCTTCGACCAGTCCATCTCCGAGATGGTGGAGTGGGAGGTGGAGGGTTGAAGATCAGGATCACCCCCCTGGAGATGCTGGCCTACTCCCTGGCCAGGGAGCTCAGGGACGGGGAGATAGCCTTCGTGGGTCAGGGGCACCCCATCGTGGCCGCCTGCCTGGCCAAGAAGTTCTTCGCCCCCAACCTGAGGATCCTGATGGAGGGAGGGATCTACGGCTCGGAGCCCTACCGGCCGCCCTGGCACATCGCTGACCTGACGGCCACCAGGGGTTGCCTGATGCTCACGGACTTCGCGGGGGTCTTCCTCGGCATCCTCTCCAGGGGCTTCGTGGACGTGGGGATCCTGGGGTGCTCCCAGATAGACAAGTACGGCAACATCAACACCACCGTGGTGGGGGACTACTTCAGCCCCGTCCTGAGGCTTCCGGGGAGCGGGGGGGCCCACGAGGTGGGGAGCTTCTCCAAGAGGCTGCTCATCACCATGGCCGGGGGCAGGTTCGTGGAGAAGCTGGACTACGTTACCACCCCGGGCTGGCTGGACGGGGGGGACTCCCGCAGGAAGGCCGGTCTCCCGGGAGGGCCCGAGGCCCTCATCACCAAGAAGGCCATCTTCAGGTTCCACCCGGAGACCAAGGAGATGTACCTGGACGCCAGGTACCCCTGGGTCTCGGTGGAGGAGATAAGGAAGGAGATCCCGTGGGACCTGAAGGTGGCGGAGGACGGGGTGAAGGTGGCGCCCCTCCCCACCCCGGAGCAGCTCAGGTTCATCAGGGAGTTCTCCCCCCTCACCGCCCTCAGGAGGGACTACTACCTCATGGAGAAGATCACGGAGAGGCACTGGATGCTGGAGCCCTCGGAGGAGCCCCTCCTCACCAGGATAGTGGAGATAAGGGATGAGGACAGGGAGGCCATAAAGAGGAGGATCGAGGAGAAGAGGAGGGCCAGGGGAAGCTTCTTCAAGAAGGAGATCGAGAGGTGGAGGGCCTCAGGCCAGTAGCTCCTCCAGGCCCAGCTCCCTGACCTTCTCCCTGGTGGGTATGCCGTTCCTGTCCCACCCCACCATCCCGTAGTAGGCGTCCAGCATCTCCTCGAAGGTCTTCCGGTCCAGCACCTGCCCCTGGGAGAAGCCGTCGGGGAGGGGTTCGGTGAAGAACCTGTCCGGCAGGGTGTCGTCCTTCCGGCTTATTCCCTCCCTCACGTTGAAGAGCCTCTGGAGGGTCCAGATCCTCTCCCCCAGCCGGTCCACCTCCGCCGCGTCCATCTCCCACCCCGTGACGGCGGAGAGGGAGGAGGCCATCATCTCGGGGGTGAAGACGATGCCCGCGAAGAACTTGCAGAGCACGGCCGACTCCACCACCGTGTACCTCCTCTCCAGCGCCACCTCGGCCTTGACCTTCTCCAGGTCCAGGACCTGGGGATCCAGGGGGGAGTCGAGCGGGTACATCCAGGTCATGGTTCCTATGTCCAGGTAGAGCATGCCCGTGGTGATGTGGCATCCTCCCCTGTTTCCCAGGGCGTAGGTCAGGGCCATCCCCTTCATCCCCCTGGGCTCGTAACCCGCGTACTCCAGCCCCTTGGTCTGCATGGCGTACCTCTCCGCCCCCCTTCCCAGCCTCTGGGCGGCCCTCCTGGTCCCCTCCGCCAGCAGGTCCCCTATGCCCCTCCTCTCCCCTATCCTCTTCACCAGCTCCACCAGGGTCTCCCTGTTCCCCCAGCTGAGGTCCAGCCCGTCCGCCTCCTCCTTCTTCAGGATCCCCTTCTCGTAGCACTCCATGGCGAAGGAGATCGCCCTCCCGCAGGTTATCCCGTCCATCCCGTACTCGTTCACCAGCTGGTGGCAGACCGAGACGGTCTCCAGGTCGGAGTTCCCGCACCCCGCCCCGAAGGTGTTCACGTGCTCGTACTCCGGACCCCAGACCACCATCCCACGGTGGGGGCCGGACCTCACCAGGGAAACCCTGCCGCAGGCTATGGGGCACCCGAAGCATCCCACCTTCTTGACCAGCAGGGTCTTGGAGAGGGTGGGCCCGGAAAGCTTCTCCCACTCCTCGAACCACCCGCTCTGGAAGTTCCTGGTGGGGAAGGCGGCGATGCCGCTGGTGAAGGAGGTCATGGCGTCCGTCCCGTAGAGGTGCAGGGAGCGCACGAAGGGCTCGGATCTCCAGACCTCGTACATCCTCTTCACCACCTCCGAAACCC
>QNVD01000175.1 GCA_004347925.1 Hadesarchaea archaeon | reverse complement strand
TCCCTGGGATGTATCCCCCCNNTCTCGGGCCTGTAGACCCTGGACACGTGGGAGAGGATCTTCCCCTCCGAGCTCACCACCCCCACCCCGAGCGTGTGGGCCGTTCCCTCCAGGCCTAGGCAGAGCATTCTCTCCCCCCTCCTCCGGGCGGCTTAAGAGTTCTTAATACCCCTTCCCCCAGGAGTGGTGGATGACGATCTTCGACAGGAAGTCGGAGGCCCACACCCCCTCCCTCCTCAGGGAGCTGGAGGAGAAGGCCAGGCTCATCAGGAGGGACTCCCTGGTGATGACCACGGAGGCCGGATCGGGCCACCCGGGGGGCTCCCTCTCCTGCGCCGATCTCCTCTCGGTCCTCTACTTCCACCACCTGAGGTACGATCCGGAGAACCCCCGCTGGGAGGGCAGGGACAGGTTCATCCTCTCCAAGGGTCACGCCTGCCCCGCCCTCTACTCCGCCCTCTCCCTGGCGGGCTTCTTCCCCCGGGAATGGCTGCGCACCCTCAGGAGGCTGGGGAGCCCCCTGCAGGGCCACCCCGACTCCACCTCCACGCCTGGGGTGGAGGCCTCCACGGGCTCGCTGGGGCAGGGCCTCTCCATAGGCTGCGGCATGGCCCTGGCGGGAAGGCTGGACCGCAGGGACTACAGGGTCTACGTCCTCATGGGGGACGGGGAGATGGACGAGGGACAGGTCTGGGAGGCAGCCATGTTCGCCGCCCACCAGCGGCTGGACAACCTGCTGGCCATCGTGGACAGGAACGGGATCCAGCTGGACGGGCCCACGGAGGAGATAGTGGGTCTGGAGCCCCTGGCGGAGAAGTGGAGGGCCTTCGGCTGGAACGTGATGGAGGTGGACGGGCACAACCTGGGGGAGATCGCGGAGGCCCTGGACCGGGCGGAAGGGGTGAGGGGCAGGCCCACCGTCCTCATAGCGCGAACGGTGAAGGGCAAGGGGGTATCCTTCATGGAGAACCAGGTCAAGTACCACGGCACCCCCCTCACCAGGGAGGAGCTGGAGAGGGCCCTGAGGGAGCTGGGAGGATGAGGCCCTCGGCTTCCATGAGGGAGGCCTACGGCAGGACGCTGGCGGAGCTGGGGGAGGAGCACCCCGAGATCGTGGTGCTGGACGCCGACCTCTCCACCTCCACCCATACCTCCCTCTTCGCCAGGAGGTTCCCCGAGAGGTTCTTCAACGTGGGGGTGGCGGAGGCCAACCTCATGGGGGTGGCGGCGGGGCTGGCCTCCTGCGGCAAGCTGCCCTTCGTGAGCACCTTCTCGGTCTTCGCCACCGAGAAGGGGCTGAGCCAGTTCAAGCAGTCCATCGCCTACCCCAACCTGAACGTGAAGGTGGTGGTCACGCACGGGGGGCTCTCGGTGGGGGAGGACGGGGCCTCCCACTTCTGCCTCTGGGACCTGGCGGTGATGCGCTCCCTCCCCCGCACCACCGTCATCGTCCCGGCGGATGCCTTCGAGACGGAGGAGGCGGTGAGGGCCCTGGTGGAGCACAGGGGACCGGCCTTCCTCAGGCTTCCGCGGGCCAAGACGGGGCTGGTCTACGGGGAGGGCTACACCCACCGGGGGGAGAAGCTGGAGTTCAGGATAGGGGGGAGCGTGGTGCTGGAGGAGGGGGAGGACGCCACCATCCTGGCCTGCGGCCCCCTGGTGGTGGAGGCCCTTGAGGCCTCCGAGGCCCTCAGGAGGGAGGGCCTGAGGGTGGGGGTGGTGGACATGCACACCCTGAAGCCCCTGGACGAGGGGGCCGTGCTCAGGGCGGCCTCCGAGACGGGCTTCCTGGTCACGGCCGAGGACCACAGCGTGGTGGGGGGGCTGGGAGGGGCGGTGGCGGAGCTCCTGGCGGAGCGCAGGCCCACCCCCCTCAGGAGGGTGGGGGTGAGGGACGAGTTCGGGAAGTCGGGATCCTGGAGGGAGCTCTACGAGTTCTACGGCCTCACCTCCAGGCACCTTCAGGAGGCGGTGAGGGAGGTCAGGAGGATGGGGAGATGAGGATCAAGATCGCCCCCTCCCTCCTCTCCGCCGACTTCGGGAGGCTGGAGGAGGAGATAAGGGAGGTGGAGAAGGGGGGGGCGGACCTCCTGCACTGGGACGTGATGGACGGGCACTTCGTTCCCAACCTGACCGTGGGACCCTCGGTGATCCGCTGCCTGAGGGAGAGGACCGATCTCCCCTTCAACGTCCACCTCATGATCGAAACCCCCGAGAAGTACCTGAGGAGGTTCGTGGAGGCGGGAGGGGACATCATCACGGTGCACGTGGAGGCCTGCGGGAACCTGAGGGGGGCGCTGTCCTCCCTCAGGAGGATGGGGGTGAAGGTGGGGTTGGCCCTCAACCCCGAGACGCCGCTGGGGGCGGTGGAAGGGGTGATGGGGGAGCTGGACCTGCTGCTGGTCATGACCGTCCACCCCGGCTTCGGGAATCAGAGGTTCCTGAGGAGCACCCTGCCCAAGCTGAGGAGGGCGGGCAGGAGGGTGAGGGAGGAGGGGCTCCCCCTGGACCTGGGGGTGGACGGGGGAATCTCGGTGGAGACGGTCCCGGAGGTGGTGAGGGCGGGGGCCAACCTCCTGGTGGCGGGGACGGCCATCTACGGGCAGAGGGACAGGGTGCTGGCCATCAGGAGGCTGAGGGAGGCAGCCCTGGAGGGCCTCTCGGGAAAGGGCTAGCCCTTTCCGCGGTGGTCAGCCTACTTCCTTCCCCAGCACCTCAGGAAGAACTCCAGGGAGCGGTTGTAGGTCCTCTCCGCCTCGGGTGGGAAGAGGCAGCCGGGTAGCTCCCTCCTCCTCCAGTGGTACCTGAGGCACTCGCAGCAGATCCCCTTCCTGGAGCAGGGCTCGTAGGTGCAGGTGCAGGCCCTCAGGTTCTCCTGCAGGGAGCAGGTCCTTTCCCTGGGCATCCTTCTCCTTGGGGGAGGGGGGAAAAAGGTTTTGGAGTCCCCCTCAGCCGGGCAGGGGGAGCTCGGAGCCCGAGAGGAGCAGCCCGTAGCCTATCAGCCTCCACCTCCCCCCCACCCTCCTGCTCAGGGCCACCCTGGAGCCCTGGTTGGCGCAGACCGCCCGGCTCAGCTTCAGCTCGGTCCTCTCCCTCCCCACCCTCACCGCCACGCCCACCGTGGTGGCGGTCCCCACGTTCAGGACCAGCTGCTCTCCCTGGGCCACCGGTTTGACCTCCAGCTCCTCCGGGAGGCCCACCACCCTCTCCATCAGGTGCACCTCCAGCTCCACCGAGGAGAGGACGGGGGGCATGGATCCCTGCACTCCCACCAGGCATCCCACCAGGCGGTCGGCCTTGGTGAGGGAGGGATCCAGCTGGGTGGCCAGGCCTATCAGCCCCCCGGGAAGGGCCTCCTCCAGCTCCTCCTTTCCGGCCCTCAGGGAGGAGATCCTGGTCCTGAGCGGGGTGCAGGTTCCCCCCTCCTGCAGGCCGGGCCTTATCTCGATCTCCTCCCCCACCCTGAGCCTCCCCTGGGAGAGCATTCCCCCCACCACCCCCCCCACCAGCTCCTCGGGCCTCGCCCCCGGGAGGTTGGTGTCGAAGGAGCGGGCCACGTACATCAGGGGGGGTTTGGAGAGGTCCCGGACCGGGGTGGGGATGGTCTTCTCTATCTGCTCTATGAGCACGTCCAGGTTCACCCTGTGGATGGCGGAGAGGGGGACCACCGGGGCCTGGGAGGCGAAGGTGCGGGAGAGGAACTGCCTGATCTGCTGGTAGTGCTCCACCACCTTCTCCCTGGGCACGAGCTCTATCTTGTTCTGCACCACCACCACCCTGTGCACCCCCGCGATGTCCAGGGCGGCCAGGTGCTCCTTGGTCTGGGGCTGGGGGCAGGGCTCGTTGGCGGCTATCACCAGCAGGGCCCCGTCCATGATGGCGGCCCCGCAGAGGGTGGTGGCCATGAGGGCCTCGTGGCCTGGGGCGTCCACGAAGGAAACCCTGCGGCAGAACTCCGTCTCGCCCCCGCAGTAGGGGCACTTCTCCTTGGTGCCGTACCTCCCGCAGGAGCGGCACCTCCTGAAGGAGGTGTCGGCGTACCCCAGGCGGATGGTGATGCCCCTCTTGATCTCCTCGCTGTGGGTGTCCGTCCAGATGCCCGAGAGGGCCTCCACCAGCGTGGTCTTCCCGTGGTCGACGTGCCCCACCATCCCTATGTTGACCGTGGCCTGAGGCATCTCCCTCCTTCCCCCTTCCCTCTCTTAACCCTACCGTAGGTTTCCCCAGGGTCCCACCGCTCGGCTTTCCCAGAAGGCGGCTTGGGCCCCGTGTCAGGGAGTTCGCTCAGAGAGAGAGGGCGGAGAGCAGCAGGTGGGAGAGGGTGAAGACCAGGGCGGAGACCAGCACCATCCTCCTAGCCGTGAGGAGGAACTCCACCTCCCCCCCTCCCCTCAGCGCGGAGAGGTACCAGGCCAGGAGGAGGGCGAGGAGGAGGGAGGTGAGGCCCAGCACCAGCCTGAGGATCACCAGCTCCCCCGCCTCCACCAGCCCGGGGAGGAGGGAGGGATAGCCCAGCCCTGCCGCCGCGGCCCTCTCCCTCATGGTGAGGGAGACCCCTGAGAGGAGGTCCACGGACCAGAGGGAGAGGGAGCAGACCAGGGGGATGAGGAGCGTGGCCATGAGGCTCAGGTTCCCCAGGCTCTCCTCCATCTTCTCCCTGAACCTCCTCTCCACCCCCCTGAGCATCTCCAGGAACTCCCCCGCCAGCATGCAGGCCCTACCCGCCGCCTGCTCGGAGGTCCTCCTCACCTCCAGGATGATCCTCAGAAAGGAACGGACCAGCGGGCTCCTGATCCTCTCCCCCAGCCTACCCCTGCCGAAAAGGGCCTCCTCCAGCCCCAGCCCCAGCCTCTCTTGGGCCCTCACCACCTCCTCCAGCTCCCTTGAGAGTTCCGAGCCCCTCATGAGCTCGGCGGTCTCCCTCAGGGCCTCCCTCATGGAGTTGCCGTCCAGCATGCGGGAGCCCATGGTGCTGAAGGCCACCTCCCAGTCCCTCAGCTTCCTCCTCTCCTCCTCCCTGAGCCTGGCCCTGGGACCCAGCGAGAGCGTGGCGTAGAGGCAGAAGGCCCCGGCCGCCCCCCAGATCACCCAGAGGGAGCTCCCCCTCAGGCCGAGGAGGAAGGGGGAGGAGAGGAGGAGGAAGAGGAGAAGGGAGGCCGGGAGGGCGAGTTTCCCGCCCCGGCGGGGGGGCTCGGGGGAGGGGAGGACGGGGGGCCTCCTCCCGCTCGCGTAGAGGCAGAAGACCCAGAAGGAGAGGAGGACCAGCAGGCAGAGGGGGAGGAAGAAGCGCAGGCCCAGGCCCATCCCCACCATGCCGAAGAGGGGGGAGAGGCCTATCCCCGCCACGATCAGCAGGGAGCCGAAGACCACGAAGGCGGAGGTGAGGGGGACGAGCTGCCCCAGCTCCCTCTCCAGCGAGACCTCCCTGCTCTCCAGCAGCCTCTCGGGGGCCCTGGAGAGGTCCCTCAGCCTCATGGCCTCCTCCCTCTCCCCGGTGGAGCGGAGGAGGTCGAAGAGGGCCGCCCTCACCCCCTCGTCCACCTCCCCCCACTCCCCCGCCAGGCGGGTGAGGAGCTCCCTGGTGCTCCCGTACCTCCTCCTGTCCACCTCCACCATGCCCCTCCTCAGGTCCTCGGCCAGCTTCCCCCTCCCCGAGGCCGCCTGGAGCACCGCCCCCCTCAGGTCGGGGCGGGAGTGGAGGGCGAAGGAGAGGACCATCACCGTGTTCACCGCCTCCTCCCTGGCCTCCCTGAGCCTGAGCCCCCTGAGGCGCATGGGGTGGAGGTAGACCAGGAGGCCCAGGAGAAGGGAGAGGGAAAGGGAGAGGAGGGGGAGGTACCAGGGGAAGGGCGCGAGGCCCAGGAGGGCCAACACCGCCAGGGGGAGGAGGGGGAGGAAGGGGAGGAGGAGGGAGCCCAGGAAGCCGGAGAGGAACTCCGCGGGACCCACCCCGGCCTCCCTGAGGGCCTCCAGGGTGGAGGGCTGGAGCTCCCCCCTCACCCTGAGGATCCTCCCCCAGAGCCGGCAGTAGGAGGGGTAGAGGGGCCTCACCCCCTCAGCCCCCTGAGCCACTCCCTGAAGGAGGCCCGGCCCACCCCCTTCCTCCTCACCAGGGAAAAGTACCTCTCGTAGGCCCTCGAGACGGAGGGAAGCTCCAGCGGGGAGGGGTCACCCTCCGAGAGCTCCACCAGCTTGGCCTTCACCAGGGCCTCCCAGAGGATCTCCTCCATCGCCTCTTCCTCCTCCCTCCCGCTCCTCCGGCAGAGGAAGGGAACGAGCTCGCTTCCACCCTCCTCCGGGGGGAGGAAGCGCAGGCTCCTGGCCGCCCTCGCGATCGTCTCCTCCTCCAGCCTGAAGGAGGAGAGCCTCCTCAGCAGCCTCCCCTCCCCCTCCAGCAGGGAGGAGGGGAGGAGGAGGTCCTCCCTCCTCAGGTAGGAGAAGAGCTCGGAGTACTCGGGCTCCTCCTTCCACCCCTTCTTCACCTCTGAGAGCTCCACCACCCTCCTCACCGTTCCCTCCCTCCCCCTGAAGCGGGAGGTTCCCACCACCAGGTCCACGTGCCTGTACACGGCGGGGGGAAGGCCCAGGATGTGGCAGATCAGCTCGAACATCTCCCTCCTGCTCCTGGCGTGGAAGCTGCTGACCACGGGCTGGCTCCCCCTCCTGGCGGCCGCCCCCAGCGTCGCCCTGACCGCCTCCTGGGACCTCACCTCCGCGATGAACCAGTGGGCGGGTCCCCCCCTGAGGAAGGCCTCTATCTGCCTCTCCAGCTCCTCCGGCCTCCCCACCCTCACGTTCTCCACGGAGTAGCCGCACCTCACCAGCTCCTCCACGTGCAGCTCGGGCGTGTCCTGGAAGCAGATCAGGTGGTGCTCCCTCCCCACCTCGGGCAGGAGGCTCTCCAGGAGGCTGGTCTTGGCGCTCCCCACCTCCCCTATGATGAAGGCGGAGGCCCCCTCCCTCACCGCCCAGGAGAGGAAGGAGGAGGCCAGGGGGGTGAGGGTCCTCCTCTGGAGGAAGAGGGGCTGGGTCCAGGTCCTCTCCCTCCTCTTCCTCACCGCCATCCCCACCCCCCTCCACAGGGCGGGGTCCCTGGCCAGGAAGATCCTGAGGCCCAGCTCCTCCACCTCCACGTCCAGCTCGGGCCTCACCTCGTCGAAGGAGGTCCCCACCCTGGAGGCCAGCCTCTCCGCCAGGTGGAGGAGGGAGGGGGTGGAGCAGCGTATGCCCGTCTCGCAGAGGTCCCACCTCTCGTGGATCACCCTCACGGGCTGGAGCTCGGGGGGAGAGGGGAGGAGGAAGTCGGTGAGGTGCTCGTCCCTGCTCAGGGCCTCCAGGATCCCGTAGGAGGTCCAGCGGGAGACGAGGCCGGCCAGCTCCTCCAGCTCCTCCGCGGGATACCTCCCCCTCCCCCTCTCCAGCAGCGCCTCCCTCCACCACCCCTCCCCGCTTCCCTCAGGGGGCTCGGAGAAGAAGGCCTCCTCCAGCAGCCCCACCAGCTCCTCGGGGAGCCGGAACTCGGGGAGGTCCAGCTCGTAGAAGGGTAGGGGGGAGTCCTCCCTGAGGTGGATCCTCACCCTCCCCCCTCCCCGCAGGGGATAGGAGTCCACCACCTCCCCCTTTCCCCTGAAGGGGAGGATGAAGCAGTCGGCGAAGAAGGGGCGCCTCACCTCCCGCAGGCACTCCTCCCGCAGGGAGAGCAGGAGGCGGCAGCGCCTCCCCGCCTCCCTGAGGAGGGGGAGGAAGAGGGAGGAGTTGCACTCCTCGCACTCCCTCCTCCCTCCCCCCACCCGAAGCTCGGGGGGGCGCAGGGTCCTGAGGAAGGAAGAGAAGGAGGCCCGGAGGAGCCTCTCCCTCTCCTCCACGCACTCCCTGCACCTTCCCCCCTCCCTCCCCATCCTGGTCCTGTCGGAGAGGAGGAGGCGGAGGGACCTGAGCTCCCTGAGGAAGGGACGGAGGAAGGGATAGAGGCGGTGGTGGGGGCGCAGGAGCACCACCCCGTCCACCTCCTCCGTGAGGTTGCCGAGCACGCACTCCCTGCAGGAGGGATCGGAGAGGGTGGCCCCTCCCCCGCAGGAGCGGCAGTCCACCTCCAGCACCCGGAGGGGACCGGAGGACCTCACCTCCCTCTCCCCGGCCCTCATAACTCATCCCCTCCGCTCCCCGCCTTTTTGTGGTTTTTCACTCCAAGAGGCCCAGCACCCTCCCCCTGAAGGAGGGCTCGTACCTCCTGAGGTACCTCTCCAGCTTTTCCCTGTTCACCCTCCTCCTGAACTCCCCGACCAGCTCCTCCCTCATCTCCCCGAAGTAGACCAAGTCGATCAGGGTCTTCTCCAGGTCGCTCACGGGCAGGAGGAGCTCCCCGCTCCTGAGGTACTCGTACCCGAAGAAGTACCTGGGGGAGATCCGCCTGACCCAGACGTTTTGCCCCAGCACCTCCCTCACCCCCACCCTCACCCTCCTGGTGGTCAGGATGACGGGGACGGTTTCCTGCTCCCAGAGGTTGTGGAAGCTCAGGGCGTCTTGGAGGCCCAGGTAGGCGGGCTTCAGGCAGTACACCAGCAGGGAGGGATCGGAGTGGACCGTGTAGTACCCCCTGCTTATCCTCCGCACCTCCCCCCTCCTCAGGAGGTGGTTCATCAGCACGCTGGCGTAGCCCCGGTCGGGCAGGAGCAGGGAGATGGAGCGGAAGTCCGCCACGGGGGTCCTCCTCAGGTACTCCCTCACCCTCCGGATGTGCTTCACCCGACCTCCCTCCTGAGGTGCTCCAGGATGGCCCACGACGTGGGGACGGCCCCGAAGAGGATGAGGGCCTTCAGCTCCCCCTCGTCCACCGGCTCCCTGAACCTTGCTAGGAACCTCCGGAGCTCCCGCTTCAGCTCCTCGGTTTTCTCCGCGTACCTCAGCATGAAGGAGAGGTCGTAGAGGTCCCGGATCCTCCTCCGAGCCAGATAGGCGGCTATCTTCTCCCTTATCATCTCCTCGGGGGGAAGGGTCAGGACGTTGAGCAGGAGGCCCTCGCAGGTCTCGTACTCCCTCATCACCCCCCTCACCCCTTTGAAGGTGGCCTCCAGCCTCACCTCTGCGTTCCCCAGCGCCATCAGGGAGTAAAGGGCCCTGGGGGCGGTCCTCCTCTTCAGGAGGCGGAACCCGGCTCGCCCAGCTCCCGGAAGAGGTTCTCCAGCCCCTCCCTAGACCCGAGGTGAACGTCCAGGTCCTCCGAAAACCTGTTCCCGGAGTAGCAGCGCCAGATGGCCGTCCCTCCGTGCAGCACCGCCCTCGGGAAGGCTCGGTACAGGGCTTCGACGACCATGTCCTGCAGCACCGCCACCTTCCTGTGCCTCTCCCTCCTCATCCTGAGGTACAGCGGGATCTTCTCCACGTTTCAAAGATTAGTTAACCGTACTTATAAATAATTATATGTTTGGTTAACTCTTAAGGCCGGGAGGTTGCTGGGATTCAAACAGGGACTCCCTACCCCGTTCCGTGAGGACCAAGAAGAGGCGCCCTCCCCTCCTCCTCTTCACGATTTTTCCCTCCTTCACCAGCTTCCCGATCCTGTTCCTGATGGCGTGCTCCGGAAAGTCCACCAGCCCGCGGATCTCCCGGACGGTGGTGGCGCCGCGTGCCAGGGCCTGCAGGATGCCCACCTCGAGGCAGTGCCTCAGCAGCCTCCCGTGGATCGGTACGGCGATGCCCTCCCTCTGCAGCAGGAGCTCGAGGTTGTCGAGCAGGGTGAAGCAGAGGTGCCTCCTCATCACCCTCTCCTCCTCAAAGTAGGTCTCCAGCATTTCGTCCCACCTGAGCTCCCCGTGGCGGAGGATCGCCGCCATGTCCTCGAGATCGCCCTCGCGCTCGGTGATGGATTTGAGCAGGAAGACGTCCTCCAGGCTCAGGAGGTGCAGGACGAGCTTCCCGAAGACCATCGTCTCGGCCCTCCTCCTCATCCCCTCGGTCAGGGAGAGGGCGCCGCAGATCACCCCCGTGAAGAGGTCTATCCTGGGCCTCCCCTCCGATACGTAGATGTCCCCTGGGTTGAGCTTCCTGTCGGCGGGCGCGAGCCGCTCCCTGGCCAGGGGCTCAAAGCCCATCCGGAGGAGGGCATCCCTTACCCTAAGGAAATCCTCCTCCCTCCCCACCACCAGGTCCAGGTCCCTCGTGGCCTTCTTCAGCCCCCGCAGCAGCAGGTTGGCCCCCCCGAAGAGGTAGGCGTGGACCTCGGAGTCGAGCCTGCTTCCCAGCTCCCTCAGCACCTCCATCATTTTTTCCGCTCCCGGCGGCGGGAGGATCTGGAGGCCATAGAGCCCTGCCTTTTCCTTGAACTCGTCCCAGGGGAGGAAGCTATCCGCCCCGCGCACGGGCAGTCCCCTGACGTAGTTCTGGAGGTCCGCCCAGAGGGAGGCCACGCCGAACCTTCTGGCCAGGGACCTGATCCTCGCCGGGTCCATCCTGTCCCGGTTCTTCAGGTAGAAGATGGCGCACATGGTGGCCTCGGCTTTTCCCTCGGCGGCCCTCAGCGCGTGCACCAGGACCTCCTCGATGGACATCTCGTGCTCCGGCTCGACGTAGTAGTCGTGGGGTGAGGGATAGTCGATCCCGTAAGCGGGGAAAAGCGAGAAGGCCGTCTTGGTTCCCCTCGCCGGGGCGCCCGCCGGGACCTTTTTCAGCCTGAGGTGGTTCGAGTGGATCAGGATCGCGTGGGGTTCCACCTCCTTCGCCTCCAGCTCCCTCGCCAGCAGCTCCGAGAAGGTCCTCAGGTCGGGATCGTCCGCCAGCGAGTAGAGGTCCCCCTGTTTTCGCACGGCTCCCATCGCCATCAGCCTCCGGAGCGCCTGGTAAACGGTGGACTGGGCGAGCCCCGTCCTGCGCTGGATCTCCGTGGCGTCCGTAGCTTTGGAGAGGGCGAGGATCACCCGCTCGCTGGAACCCCCCAGAAGCGTTCTGAGGTCGTACCTCTCCAGGAGCTTTCTCAGCAGGATGGCCTTGGCGTTGGAGGACAGACCCACGAGCTTCCCGGCCCTCTCGCAGTAACCCTCCCCCACGAGTTTCCTCACGATTGCCGCCGTCCTGGAGTAGCTCAGCCCCATCCTTGCCGCCATCTCGCGGATGCTCAGGGGACCACCCGTGAGCAGCCTCAGCACCTCGATTTCGCTTCTTTCCATCAATTACATTAATACGATACTTATATTTAAGGAGTGTTGTTATAGCATAATAAAACATCTTGCCCTCTCATGGGCTCGCACTCCCCCCGCCCGGACGGTCGCTGTCTCTCTCCCTCGCATGAGTGTTGGTAGACCTTGCTTAGTTCCGAGGATGCGTTGCTCGGCGAAACGACTTCCTCCACAAGCTCTCCCGCTTCTACGTGGAAAACTACGACCTGATAGCCGTGGAGCGCCTGAACATCTCGGGGATGACCAGGAACCACCGTCTGGGCGGAAAGATCCTAGATGCCTCTTGGGGGAAGTTCCTCCGCATGCTCTCCTACAAGGCTGAGAGGGCTGGTAGGAGGGT
>QNVD01000174.1 GCA_004347925.1 Hadesarchaea archaeon | reverse complement strand
AAGGGTGTCCACGGTGAACCTGAGGGTCTCCGAGGCGTTCTCGTTCCCCGCCCCGTCCCTCACCACCACCCTCCAGTAGTAGACGTTGTCGGGGAGGTCGTTCTCAAGCGTGTGGGAGGTCCCCGCTATCCCCGCCTTATCGTAGACCAGGGTGGAGAAGGTGCTGGAGGTGCTTATCTGGAGCCGGTAGGTCACCCCGGAGGGATCCTCCACCCCGGACCAGCGGAAGGTGGGCCTCTTCGAGTTCTCGAAGGAGCAGTTTTCCGGGAGGAGGTTGCTGGGGGCGCTGGGTGGGGAGCGGTCGAGGAGGAGCTTCCACTTCTCCGACCACCTCACGTGGCCGGCCCTGTCCCTGGCACCCACCCTCCAGTACCACCACCCGTCCAGGTTCAGGGCGTTCTCCTGGGGCAGCTTGTAGGACTTTATCGTGGACCACTGGCCGGCGAAGAGGTTGTCGTTGTCGTAGAAGACCCCGTCGTCGAAGTTGTCGTTGTTGTCCACCTGCAGGCAGTAGGAGAGGAAGTTCGCATCGGAACCTCCCGACCAACTAAAGGTCGGGGTGCTGTTGTTTGTGAAGGAGCCGTCGGAGGGGGAGAGGAGAGAGAGGCGGGCGGGCGGGCTGACGTCCACGACGAATTCCCGGACCTCTGACCACTCCCCTAGGTTGTTCCAGTTGTCCCTCCCCCTCACCCTCCAGTACCAGCGTCCCTCCGGAAGGGCGTTTTCTATTTCGCAGGAGTTCTCCGCCACATTGGAGTTATCGTAGATGGGTGAGCGGAAGTCCGGGGAGGAGGAGATCTGGAGCTGGTACCAGTCTGCGTTTTCTGCGTTCTCCCACTCGAACCTGGGGGTGTTGTCATCTAGGTAGCTGCCGTTCTCGGGGAGGCGGAGGGTGGGAATGCCTAGGCGGGTGCTGAGCGTGAAGCACCATACCTGCGACTCCCTCTCGTTCTCCAGACCCACGGCCACCACCTTCCAGTAGTAGGTCCCGTCGGGGAGGGCGTTTTCGCACTCGTGCCGGTTCTCTCCTATTTCCGCCTTGGAGTAGAGGGGGGAGGAGAAGTCGGGATCGTTGTCCACCAGGATCCGGTACTCTACCGCGTCCTCCGCGGGTGCCCACTGGAAGAGGGGGGTGTTGTCCCTGATGGTGCTGCCGTTCTCGGGGGAGCTCAGCAGGGGCTCACCCACGCAGGGGCGGGCGTAGATCACGACCTCGAACACCTTGGGCCCGTTTTCCCCGCTCAGCCACTCGTTCTCGCTCCTGAAGTAGACGATGTAGCGTATGTAGCGGTTCTCCGGAATGTTCTCCAGGCTGGCGGGGGAGCTGGTGAAGTAGGTGCCGGGGGTCCCATCGGGCCCCAGGTTCTCCCCCCAGTGGAGGTTGTCGCTGCTCGTGCTTACCTGGATTAGGACCTCGGAATTGTCCAGCCTGTTCATCTGCAGGATGCAGAGGTCGAGGTAGAGGTTGTCCTGCGTGTCGTCGCTTCCGAAGTCCTCGTACATGATCTTGAGGTTTTCCCCTCCCTCCAGGTAGTTCTCTATGTCAAAACTCGAGATTACATAGGATATGGTGCTTTCACCCCCCGTCAGGTTCTCAATTAAAATCCAATTATTGTCACTGTCCCTGTAGATGTAGACCCCCACGTTTTCCCC
>QNVD01000173.1 GCA_004347925.1 Hadesarchaea archaeon | reverse complement strand
ATCCGCCGCCCTGGCCGCTATCCTGGCCGCGATCACCCCCTCCCTCACGTCCTCCACGGAGGGGAGGCAGAGGTGCTCGGAGGGGGTGACGTAGCAGAGGAAGTCGGCCCCCGCCATCCCCGCCACCGCTCCCCCGATGGCCCCCACCAGGTGGTCGTAGCCCGGGGCCAGGTCCGTCACGATGGGCCCCAGCACGTAGAAGGGGGCGCCCTTGCACACGGCCTTCTCCAGCTTCACGTTCCACTCCACCTGGTTCAGCGGAAGGTGGCCGGGGCCCTCCACCATGGTCTGCACCCCCCTCTCCCTGGCTCTCTCCACCAGCCTTCCCAGCGTGAGCAGCTCGTGCATCTGGAAGTAGTCGGAGGCGTCACCTATGCTTCCGGGGCGCATGCCGTCCCCCAGGCTGAGGGTGAGGTCGAACTCCTCCGCTATCTCCAGCAGGTAGTCGAACTCCTGGTAGAGGGGGTTCTCCCTCCCCCTCTTCAGGATCCAGGCGGCCAGGAAGGCCCCTCCCCTGCTCACCACCCCCAGCAGCCTCCTCCCCTTGAGCTTCTCTACGGCCTCCCTGGTGACGCCGCAGTGGACGGTGACGAAGTCCACCCCATCCTTGGCGTGCCTCCTTATGGCGTTGAAGAGGTCGTCGGAGTCCATGTCCAGCACGCTCCCCTTGCGGGAGGCCTCCACCGCCGCCTGGTAGACGGGGACCGTTCCCAGCGGGAGGTCCACCTCCCTGAGGATCCTCCTCCTTATGAGGTCCAGGTCCCCCCCTATGCTGAGGTCCATCACGGCGTCGGCGCCGCACTCCTTCGCCACCCTGGCCTTCCTCACCTCCTCCTCCACGTCCACGTAGTCGGGGGAGGAGCCCACGTTGGCGTTCACCTTGGTCCTCAGCCCCTCCCCTATCCCCCTCAGGACCACCCTCCCCCTCCGGCTGGGGTTGTGGGGTATCACGATCCTTCCGCTCGCCACCCCCCTCACCACCTGGGAGAGGGGGACACCCTCCTCCCTGGCCACCGCCCTCATCTCCGGGGTGGCCCTCCCCTTCCTGGCCTCCTTCATCTGCACGTTCTCTTCCCTCTTCGGGAAGGGGGAGATAAAAGGGTGGAGTTAAATGGGGGGAGGGAGAGGGAGGGAGATGGTAAGGAGGGCGCTTTTCATAGGCCGCTTCCAGCCCCCCCACCTGGGCCACCTGCAGGTCTTCAAGCGCATCCTCAGCGAGGTGGACGAGCTGATCGTGGGGATAGGTAGCGCCCAGGAGAGCCACACCTTGGAGAACCCCTTCACGGCCGGGGAGAGGATCCTCATGCTGGGAAGGGCCCTGGCGGAGGAGGGGATAGGGGTCTCCAGGGTGCACATCGTCCCCATTCCCGACGTGAACAACAACGCCCTCTGGGTCTCCCACGTCCTCTCCTTCTCCCCCCCCTTCTCCGTGGTCTACACGGGCAACCCCCTGGTGAGGAGGCTCTTCAGGGAGGCCGGATACGAGGTGAGGACCCCTCCCCTCTACAACAGGAGGGAGTACGTGGGGACGAAGATAAGGGAGCGCATGATCAGGGGGAAGAGGTGGGAGCACCTGGTGCCCCCCGCCGTGGTGAAGGTGATCGAGGAGATAGACGGGGTGGGGAGGCTGAGGGACCTCTCCAAGACCGACCA
>QNVD01000172.1 GCA_004347925.1 Hadesarchaea archaeon | reverse complement strand
CCTGCAGAGGGAGTCCGCGAGGGAGGGGGAGACGGAGGAGTCGAGCCTGGAGGCCTCCCTGCAGGCGGTCTCCCTGTCGTAGCCCAGCAGCCTGACGAGCAGGACCTCCAGCACCCTGTGCCTCCTCAGGAGCTCCCTTCCCATCCTCCTCCCGGAGGGGGTGAGCTCCACCCCCCGGTAGGGCGTGTGCCTGAGCAGCCCCTTCTCCGCCAGCCTCTTCAGGACCCCGGTGGCGGTGGCGGGCCTCACCCCCATCTCCCTGGCCAGCTGGAGGGTCCCCGCCCTCCTCCCCTCCTCCTCCTGCCTGCGGTAGAGGAGCTGGAGGTACCTGGCCTCCACCCTGGTGAGCTCCATCCCAAAAGTTAGGTTGGTCCTAAATTTAAGTTCGTTTGAGGGCCCAGAACCGAGGAACTGGAATCTAGAGCTTACGCCTAGAAGCGGGGATCGCAAGCTTGAAACCCAAAGTATTTTTTTGGCTACTTCCTTCACCTCCAGATGGTCCTCCGACTGAGTGAAGAGAAAACGACGGAGAGAACCCATAGTTTCTCGTCTGCCGACAAGAACGGGAAGTCTACTTGGGGGAGAAAGTTTTGAGGATACTTCTCAGCTCGGGTGGTAAAGACTCGTTCTACGCATTGATGAAGGTGGGCAAAGTGGATTTGGCGTTGATGCTTTCATACGAGTTCCCCAGACCCAGCCCCCACCTCCTCAACATGGGCAAGTCCGTTGAGGCCCACCTAAAAGCCGGTGTACCGGTGCTGGTAAAACCCCTGCGAAAGGGCCATGAGAGGGCGGAAACGGTGGAAACCCTCAAGAGGTTAGGGGCTTCGGAAATGGTTGCCGGTGATGTTAACGTGGAGGAACATCTGAGATACATGGAGGAGATAGCGGGGGAGGTGGGTGCGAGTCTTGTAGAGCCTCTGTGGGGGGAGGACCCGGAAGAACTCCTCCACAGAGAGTTCAAAGATGGGTTGAGGGTTTTGGTGATAGGTTGTAGGAAAGATTTGGAGAGGTGGCTTGGCATGGAAGTAAGCAGGGAAAACGCTATAGAGCTCGGGGAAAGCTGCAAGATCAACGGTCTGGATCCGCTAGGTGAGCGAGGAGAATATCACACGGTGGTCATCGACAGTCCTCTTCATCGGGAAAGGGTGGAGTATCAAAAAGTTGCGGTGGAGGATCACCGAGAGTATTACATATTACGCGTGGTGTAACCGGTGATGCAATTCCCCTCATGCCCTCCGGTGCTCCGTCCGTTCTCCTCGATTGAGCTTGCCTAGCAACCATTCATAGCTCCTTTCAATTTCCCTCAACAGGGAAGATCCGTCCAGCGAACCTTTTGTTTTCGCGATGGCCGCTATGCAGGATCCTCCTGCCCCCACGCCTTCCTTCACGAATCCCCTTTCGTAGGCCCTCAACCCCTCGAATTTCGATTTGGAGAAGTCTAGGTCGATGGCCAGAACCGGCACCGGGGCTATTTGCGAGACTAACCCCTGGATGTCCGAGGTTCTATCCTGTACGATCCACCGGGTGGTTCCGATCGCCAGCTTCGGCAGGACATGCGGAGAAAGATGTTTGATGAGGTTCAGGACCGCACACATCTGAGTGCCGCCGGCCATCAGAACCGGCACCCTCTCCGCCGCACCACAAATCATCCCGGCGGCTACAGGAATC
>QNVD01000171.1 GCA_004347925.1 Hadesarchaea archaeon | reverse complement strand
ATGTCCGGGCGGAGGTCTCCCCCGCCGAAAAGGCGGCGCAGGTGAAAAAGCTGCAGCGCAGGGGGGAGGTGGTGGGGATGGTGGGGGACGGTATAAACGACGCCCCCGCCCTGACCCAGGCCGATGTGGGGATAGCCATAGGGGCGGGGACGGACGTGGCCCTGGAGGCGGGAGACGTGGTCCTGGTGAAAAACGAGGTGCTGGACGTGGTGCGCTTCATGAGGCTGAGCAGGAGCACCATGAGGAAGATAAAGCAGAACCTCTTTCTGGCGTTCTTCTATAACCTGCTGGCCATACCCGTGGCGGCGGGGGTCCTCTACCCCCTCACCGGGACCCTCCTCCTGCCTCCCCCCCTGGCGGCCATGGCCATGGTGGTCAGCGATCTCACGGTGGTGGGGAACTCCCTGTTGCTCAGGAGGCTCCGGCTGGGCTAGCCCCGGTGTCCCCCTCCCTGTTTTTGCCCCATCCCGCCTTGCTGGGGCAGTTGGGGTCCAGGCACATCTTGTACGGCCTCCTGCCCGTCCTCCTCACCTGGATGAGGGGGGTGCCGCACTCCGGGCAGGTCTTCCCCAGGGCCAGGATGGTCCCGGAGGAGGGGAGGGGATAGGTCACCCTGCAACCCCGCTCGAAGTTGGAGCACCCCGCGAAGCGCTTGTGGTTTCTGGTCACGATGATCCTCAGGTTCCCCCCGCAGCCGGGGCACCTCCCCAGCGTCCTCTGGGCCTCCCTGGTCCTCCTGTACATCTCCGCCAGCTCCCTGCCTATCTCCAGCTCCCTCTCCCTGAACTTCCTGAGGATCTCGTCCAGCTTGAGCCTGGCCCTCTCTATCACCTCCTCCTTCCTCACCTTCCCCTCCTGGATGGCCTCCATCTCCCTCTCGAAGCTGGCGGTGAGCTCCTCGCTCACGATCTCCGGGCAGTACTTCTCCAGCGTGCTCACCACCTGCAGGCCCAGGTCCGTCACCGTGATCCTCTCCCCCACGATGTACCCCCTCTCGTAGAGGTTCTGGAGGATGGGGGCCCTGGTGGCCTTCGTTCCCAGCCCCCTGGCCTCCATCTCCCTCACGGCGGAGGCGGGGTTGTACCGGGGGGGAGGCTGGGTCTCCCCCCTCTCCAGCCTCACCTCCTCCACCTCCAGCCTCTCCCCCTCCCTCAGGGGGGGAAGGGGAACCTCCTCGGCCTCCGCGTACTTCCCGTAGAGGTCAAGCCATCCCCTCTTCACCACCCTCCTCCCCGAGAGGCGGAAGCCCTCCCCCCCGCAGGAGAGCTCCACCGAGGTGCCCTCCACCACGGCGGGCTCCCCGAAGACCGCCAGGAACCTCCTCACGATGAGGTCGAAGAGGTTGCGCTGGGGGCCGGTGAGCTCCCCCGGCTTCTCCCCGGTGGGGTAGATGGAGGGGTGGGCGGGGTCCGTCTTGGGACCCTCGTGGGGCCTGNGCTCGGGCAGGGAGAGGAGCCTCCTCACGTCCTCCCGGTAGGGCTCCATCTCCCCCAGCCTGCGCAGGAGCTGGGGGTAGTTCAGGGAGGGGGGGAGCTTCTGGGAGCCGGTCCTGGGGTAGCTTATGAGGGCGGCCTGGTAGAGGGCCTGGGCCATCTCCTGGGTCCGGAGGGGGGAGTAGCCGAAGCAGCGGTAGGCCTCGGCCTGCAGGGTCCCCAGGTCGAAGGGCACGGGGGGGG
>QNVD01000170.1 GCA_004347925.1 Hadesarchaea archaeon | reverse complement strand
CTGGTCTGGCCGGGGAAGGGGCAGGTCCGCTTCGTGAGGCAGTGGTGGCCCTTCCTGGCCGTGGCGGCGGGGGTGGGGCTCGGCTTCCTGGCCTCCTTCTCCCGCAGGGTCTTCCTCCAGCCGGGCCTCCCGCAACCGGACTGGTCCAAGGCCCCCCTCGCGCTGGCCCTCTGCGGAGCGGTCCTGGTCTCCCCCCTCATCTCCAATTCCTACCGGGTGGCCGAGCGCACCGTCGCCCCCCCCGACTGGGAGATGCCGGGGCTGAACAGCGGCCTGGTGGAGACCTTCACCTGGCTGAGGGAGAACTCCCCGGAGAACTCCATCGTGGCCGTGGAGTGGTCCTACGGCCACCTCCTCACGGGAGTTTCCGGAAGGGGATCGGTTTGCGACGGGGTGGAGTGCCTGGGGGAGGAGGGGGTCTGGGAGAACGATCCGGTCCACTACCCCGTGCGTCCCCCCGATTACATCTACAGGGTGGAGGGGAACAGGAGCTTGATCTACGGGGTGGACATCCTCAGAAAGCAGGGCGCGGTGAACGGGAGGAGGACGGACATCCAGTTCCTGCCCACCATGGGGGTGGAGGAGCTGAGGTGGCTGCTTCGGACCTACCGGGACAACTACGGCTGCCGCATAGACTACGTGGTCCTCCACGCGAGGCAGTACTGGGAGGCCTACTACTACAAGAACCGCGACGCCCCCCTGTCCAAGGTGCTGGAGGCCAACAGGCTTTCCACCAGGATAAGGTCCCTCCAGAGGGAGGAGGGGAGATGGGTCTTCGACTTCGGGGAGAACAGGAGGAGCGTGGTGCTGACCGAGAACGGGGAGGCCTATCTCAGGACGGAGAACGGGAACCTCTTACTGGACGGGGTGGCCTACCTCTCCCTGAACGAGCGTGGCGGGGTCCAGGACTTCAACTTCCGCCCACCCTCCGCCGTGGACCTGAGGGAGACCCTGGTGCTCCTGCTCAGGGGGGAGAACCTAGTGGGGGGGTGGCTGGTGGAGGGGGTCTCGGAGAGCATAGCCTCCATACCCGATCCCGTGGGCATGCTCGCCTTCACCGATCCGGGCTCCATCCCCTACCTTGAGCTGGCCCACCGCAGCTCCAACGGTCTGGTCCTCCTCTTCAGGGTGGACCACACGAGGGTGTGAGCTTGAGGCCCAAGGGAACCAGGGATCTGCTCGGGAGGGAGCTGGCGGCGATAAGGGAGGTGGAGGGGATGATGAGGAAGGTCTTCCTTCTGTGGGGCTACAGGGAGGTGGAGACCCCCATCTTCGAGAGCCTGGAGCTCTTCACCAGGAAGAGCGGGGAGGAGGTGGTCAGGCAGCTCTACACCTTCACGGACAAGTCCGGGAAGGAGCTGGCCCTCAGGCCCGAGCTCACCGCCCCCGTGGTGAGGCTCTACCTGGAGAGGCTGAGGTCGGAGAGCAAGCCCGTGAAGCTCTTCTACTTCGGGCCCTGCTTCAGGTACGAGGAGCCCCAGGCCCACCGGTGGAGGCAGTTCAGGCAGGCAGGGGTGGAGGTGCTGGGAAGCCCGAGGCCGGAGGCCGACGCCGAGGTGCTGGCCCTGACCCATGAGGTCTTCAAGAGGCTGGGGCTGAGGGGGGAGTTCAGGGTGGGGAACGTGCGCCTGCTCCGCCTCTTCTTGGAGGGGATGGGAGTGGTGGGGGAGGAGGCGGAGAGGG
>QNVD01000017.1 GCA_004347925.1 Hadesarchaea archaeon | reverse complement strand
CCTCCCCGCCTCCCCCAGCCCTATGGCCTCCGCTATGGGAGGGGTTCCCCCCTCCAGCCCGGCGGGGGGCTCGAGGAACTCGTGTCCGCTCCCCGTCACCTCCCTCACCGTTCCCCCTCCGGGGCAGAGGGGGGAGAGCCTCCCCAGCTCCTCCCTCCTCCCGTAGAGCACCCCCACCCCGGTGGGCCCCAGCATCTTGTGCCCCGAGAAGGCCAGGAAGGTGCACCCCAGCCTCCTCACGTCCACCTCCCGGTGAGGAACCGACTGGGCCCCGTCCACCACCAGCCAGGCCCCGTGCTCCGAGGCCACCTCCGCCACCTCCTCCACCGGGGAGAGGGTCCCCAGCACGTTGGAGAGGTGGGTGAGGGCCACCACCGCGGTGCGGTCGTCCACCGCCCTCTCGAACTCCCCCGGATCCAGCCTCCCCTCCCGGTCCGGCCTCACCACCCTCACCTCCACCCCCGGCCTCCTCCAGGGCAGGAGGTTGGAGTGGTGCTCCAGCAGGGTGGTGACCACGTTCTCCCCCCTCCTCCACTCCCTCCCCGCGGCCACCAGGTTCAGGGCCTCCGTGGTGTTCTTGGTGAAGACGATCTCCTCCGGGGAGGCCCCCAGCAGCCACGCCACCTCCCTCCTGGCGGCCTCGAACTCCTCCGTGGCCCTCACGGAGAGCCTGTGCACCCCCCTCTCCACGTTGGCCCTGTACTCCCGGTAGAACTCCAGCATCCTGGCCAGGACGGGCTCGGGCGTCAGGCTGCTGGCGGCGCTGTCCAGGTAGATCAGGCCCTTCCCCAGGAGGGGGAAGTCCGACCTTATCCTCTCCACGTCCATCTCATCTCCCCCCGCGGGCCAGCCTCCTGAGGGCCAGGGAGGCCTCCTCCCTTCCCCCCTCCAGCAGGGAGGAGAGGACCTCCCCCCCCTCCTCCGCCTCCTCCCATCCCTCCACGCAAGCCCCGCACTCCCCCGAGGCGCAGCGGAGGGAGGGGCCACCGCACACCCCGCACGGGAAGGCCCCCCAGGCCAGGCGGTAGACCGAGCCCGCGATCCTCAGGGCCTCCTCCTTCCCCAGGTGCCCCTGGATCCTGACCTTGCCGTTCCAGAAGAGGGTGACCCTGCCCTCCCCCCACCAGCACCTCACCACCCCCAAGGCGGCGCTGTACCTGGGCTCGGTGGAGAGGGGGCGGGAGAGCTCGAAGAGGGTCCGCAGGGTGGGGAAGTCCAGCCGGAGGGGCTCCGCCGGCTCCACCTCCCAGATCGTCTCCCCGCTGGCGCAGGGGCGGGAATCCCGCAGCAGGAGCCTTCCCCGGGAGAGGAGCTCCGGCAGCTCCATCCCCTCGGAGACCAGGCAGTCCGCCCTGAGCCTGGGGAGCTCCATCCTCCCAGGTAGCCCGGACGCGTATATCTCGGGGCCCGCCGGGAGGGACGAAAAAGGGATATATCCCCACCCGGGCTGGGGTGGAGATGGAGGACCTCAGGAGGAGGATAGGGGAGCTGAAGGAGAGGAAGAGGGCCGTGATCCTGGCCCACAACTACCAGCTCCCGGAGGTCCAGGAGGTGGCGGACTTCGTGGGGGACTCGCTGGAGCTGGCCAGGGCCTCCTCCAAGGTGGAGGCGGAGCTCATCGTCTTCGCGGGGGTGGACTTCATGGCGGAGACGGCCTACCTGCTGAACCCGGGGAAGAGGGTGGTGATACCCGATCCGGAGGCCGGGTGCCCCATGGCCTCCCAGCTCCCCGCCGGCCTGGTGAGGGAGGCCAGGGCGAGGCACCCGGGGGCGGCCGTGGTGCTCTACGTCAACACCCTGGCGGAGGCCAAGGCGGAGTCAGACGTGGCCTGCACCTCCGCCAACGCCCCCCAAATCGTCAACGCCCTGGAGGAGGAGACCGTGCTCTTCGGCCCCGACCGCAACCTGGCCTGGTTCGTGCAGCGGCGCACCGGGAAGAGGGTCATCCCCCTCCCCGACTACGGGTACTGCTACGTGCACAGGCTCTTCTCCCCGGCGGACATCCTGGCCCTGAAGGAGAGGTACCCGGACGCGGAGGTGCTGGTTCACCCGGAGTGCGACCCGGAGGTGCAGGAGCTGGCCACCCACATCTGCAGCACCAGCCAGATGCTCCGGAGGGCCAGGGCCTCCCCCTCGAGGAGGTTCATCGTGGTCACGGAGGTGGGGATGACCTACAGGCTGAAGAAGGAGAACCCCGAGAAGGAGTTCATCCCCGCCCTCCCCACCGCCGTCTGCCAGCAGATGAAGAAGCACACCCTGGAGAAGGTCTACCTGGCCCTGAGGGACGAGAGGTACCCGGTGAGGGTGCCGGAGGGGATCGCCGAAAGGGCCAGGAGGACCATAGAGCGCATGCTTGAGCTCTCGGGGAAGGCCGCCCACGACTAGGGAGAGGATGAGGGCCAGGAGGAGGGTGCTGAGGCTGGACCTGGAGAAGGGGAAGGGCGAGTGGGAGGAGGACCTGGTGGCGGTGGACCGCTCCGTCCTCCTGGTGGTGAACGGCTTCCCCCTCACCGTCCTGCCCTCCAGCCCCAGGAACCTGAGGGAGCTGGCCCTGGGGCACCTGCTGGGGGAGGGGGTGATCTCCTCCCCGGAGGAGGTGAAGGGGGTGAGGGTGAGGGGGGAGAGGGTGGAGGTGAGGCTGAGGGGGGAGGGGAGGATGGAGGCCCTGGACCCCCTGGAGGCGGCCGAAAGGCTTCCGCGCCCTCCCCCCACCTCCTTCGACCCCGCCGTCCTGCTGGAGCCCTTCCGCTCCCTCCTCCCCCGCTCCCCGGTCTTCCGAAGCACGGGGGGAACCCACGTGGCCGCCCTGGTCACCCGGGAGGGGGAGGTGGTGGCCAGGATGGAGGACGTGAGCAGGCACGGGGCGGTGGACAAGGTGCTGGGGAGGGGGCTGATGCTGGGGGCGGACTTCTCCTCCTCCTTCCTGGCCCTGAGCGGGAGGGTGGGGGAGGAGGTGGTGGTGAAGGCCCTTAGGGCCGGGATACCCCTGGTGGCCTCCAAGGCGGCCCCCCTCCTCTCCGGGATCCTGGCGGCCGAGGCGGGGGGCCTCACGCTGGTCTGCTTCGCCAGGGGCTCCAGGCTGAACGTCTACACCCATCCGGAGAGGGTGGCGGGGAAGGCGGGGGGCTAGGGCCTCACGCCTGGATGCCGTATCCCCCGCTAGTGGGGTCCTCGAAAATCGGAAGGTGGGGAGGAGAGAAGGTGAAAACCATGAGGGGCCCGCCAGGAGGGCCAGCGCCAGGAGGGAGGCCCTGGCGGAGATCCTGGAGGGCCCCCTCCTGACCATCAGCCGGTAGCTGGCCAGCTGCCCGATCGCCACGGCTAGGACGAAGATCGAGAGGTCCAGGGCCAGGCTCTCCTCCAGGAAGGCCCGGTACAGGTAGAAGGAGGAGGTTATGAACAGGGGCATCAGGTAGATGCCCACCGCCTTGGCGGGGAGGAAGCGGCCGGTCCTTCCCCTCAGGTGCCGGTGCTCCAGGAGCGCGTAGAGCAGCGCCGGCCAGAAGCTCAGCTTCAGGTGCTCCCAGACGCTCTCGTTGACCGCGGAAAAGACCCCACAGGGGATTCCCGCCCGACCACCCGAAGATGAAGTGCAGGGCGCTCCCGAGGAAGACTATGAAGACTATGCCCGCCAGCTCGAGGGAGAGGATGGCCCTGGTCCAGACCCTGCTCCGAACCTCCCCGGGCCGGTCGGTATAAGCGGGTTTTCCCGCCGCAGGGCTTCGCCAGGGATATAGCGCCGCCCGCGCGGTTTGAGAGGATGAGGCGGGTCATCGTGGTGGGAGGGGGCCTGGCGGGTTGCGAAGCGGCCTGGCAGGCCGCGGGGCTGGGGGTGAGGGTGGTCCTCTACGAGATGCGCCCCCTGGTCATGACGGCGGCCCACAGGACCGGGAGGCTGGCCGAGCTCGTCTGCAGCAACAGCCTGGGCTCCAACCTGCCGGGNAGGGCCCCGGGCCTGCTCAAGGAGGAGATGAGGAGGNTGGGCTCCCTCATCCTGGACTGCGCCGACCGGTCCTCCCTCCCGGGNGGGTGGTCCCTGGTGGTGGACAGGGAGAGGTTCGCCCAGCTGGTGACGGAGAGGGTGGAGGGCCATCCCCTGATAGAGGTGAGGAGGGAGGAGGTGAGGGAGATCCCG
>QNVD01000169.1 GCA_004347925.1 Hadesarchaea archaeon | reverse complement strand
AGGGCCAAGGACAACGCCGGAAACCTCGGTTCCTGGACGGGAACCAGGTGGTTCTTGGTGAGGCCTGGATGGCATGAGCTGGAGGGGTGGACGGCGGGGCTCGGGGCGTTTGCCTCATGGCGGTCTCTGGAGTCCCTCACCGCCCAGCCCGGAGCGCTCGCGGTCTGGTCACTCCTCCAGTCCCTGACGGCGGAGCTCGGGTCCCCGGGTTGCTGGACGCCGGTGGAGGGCTGGTCCGCCGTCTCTTGTACCCTCCCGGTCTGGAGGGAACTCGACTCCAGAGAGGCGGGGCTCCGGGCCCCGGCCGTGTGGCAGCAGGCGGAATCCTGGACCGCCCTGGTAGCTCCCTCCGCGGCCTGGCAGACCCTGGAAGCCTGGGAGGCCCAGCTTCCATTCCCCGCCTCCTGGGGGATGTTCGAATCCTGGACGGCCGGAGCGGGAACCGCGGCGGGATGGCAGCAGGTGGAGGGCTGGATCACGGCCGGCCGGGCTCCCGCGGCATGGCAGTCGCTGGAATCCATGGCGGGGGTATTGTCATCCCCGTCCTTCTGGTTAGGCTTGGAGACCTGGGTGGAGGAGGTCTCAGCTCCCTCGAGCTGGACGGAGCTGGAGGCCTGGGAGGGGACCGTGGGGATCCTCCCGTCCCTCTGGTCCACGCTCGATTCCTGGACGGCGGTCGTCCCGTCCACGGCGCCCTGCTGGTGGTCCCTCGATTCCCTCGCGGGCCCCCTCCAGACCGGGGCCCTCTGGCTGGGGCTGGAGGAGTGGGGGGGAGAGCTGAGCGGGCCCGCGGACTGGAGGGCCCTGGACTCGGCCGTGGCCCAGCTCCGGGCGGCCGCGTTCTGGTCGGCGGTGGAATCCTGGGCGGTGGAGCTGGGAACTCCGGTCTCCTGGCACCCGCTGGATTCGATGGGGGTGACCGCCGAGGCCCCCGCCGTCTGGCAGGTGCTCGAGCCCTGGTCGACGCAGGTGGGGGTGTCGGCGGAGTGGTGCCAGCTGGATTCCTTCGCGGATCAGGTCACCGCCGCTGCGGTTTGGGAGGTGGTTGAGGGCTGGACGGGAACCCTTCAGGCCCCCGCCGTCTGGCAGGGACTCGAGGGATGGATGGGGGAGATTCAGGCCCCCGCAGAATGGCTGGTCCTCGATTCTTGGACGGGTGCGATTCAGGGGTCGGCATGCTGGTGGACGCTTGAGGCCTGGACCGGAAGCGCCCGGGCCACAGCTGAGTGGTCGGCTCTCGAGGTCTGGACGGGTGAGGTGTCGTCTCCAGCGGGCTGGTCCGAGATGGAGGGATGGTCCGGAGCGGTGGGGACCCAGGCCTCGTGGTGGATCCTGGAGGGCTGGGCGGGAACCGTTCAGGCCCCCTCCTGCTGGATAGGACTCGAGGGATGGGGCGGGGAGGTTCAGGCACCTGGGGTGTGGCAGTTCCTTGACTCTTGGACGGGAACCGTGGGTGCGGCCGCGGGATGGGAGGTAATGGAGGGCTGGGTGGGGACCCTTCAGGCCAGGGCTGGATGGTCGGCCCTGGAGGGATGGGAGGCGGGGGCGGGAACGGTGGCCTGCTGGCTGGGGCTGGAGGAGTGGTCGGAGGGGATCTCCTCCCAGGCCCTGTGGCTTGTGGTCGAGGGCTGGGAGGCCACCTCCGGCGCGGGTGTCGAATGGAGGCTCTCCGAGGCGTGGCAGGCCC
>QNVD01000168.1 GCA_004347925.1 Hadesarchaea archaeon | reverse complement strand
CTCAGGGTTCCGGAAGAAGGAGGAGGAGAGCCAGCCAGAGAGGAGGAAGAGGAGGGAGAGGAGGAGGAGGGAGGGGAGGGTCTGGAGGAGGGCCACCAGCGAGAGGGAGGAGCGAAGAGCCCTTTTCTTCCCCTTCGCCCTGAACTCGGGAAGGAACTTCACCAACGCCGAGTTCAGGCCCAGGTCCCTGAACAAGGTGAAAAAAGAAACAAAAGTCAGAAGGGCGTAGAAGAGGCCGTACTCCTCCACCGGGAGCTCCCTGGCCAGGAACATCCTGAGGAGGAAGGCCACGAAGGCGGCCACCACTCCGCAGGTGAAAACCACCGCGCTTCCCCTCACCAGCCTCTTGGCGTATACCTCCATCCCGGGCTCCAAGCCCACCCCTCCCTCTCAGGAAAAGGCGGGTTTAAGGGGCTGGGGTTCGGTGGCTGAAGGGTGGAGGACCAAAACTGAGGGCTGGATCTTTTCCTAAATTTGTCACATATATATGACAAAAATTTATAAATACGTCATTAGAATGTGATGAAATGGGGAAAATGGGAAAAGCGAGGATGGTTGAGGTGCTGAGCAAATGGAACTTCTGGAGCAGGGATCTGGAGGTAGGAATCCTCAGAAGGGACTACGTGGACGCGCTCTTGAAGTTCGCCAAGGCGGGTAAAATCGTCTCCATGGTGGGGGTCAGGAGATCGGGGAAAACCACGCTGATGAAGCAAATGGCCAAACTCCTGATGGATGAAGGCACGAATCGGGGCGACCTCCTGATCGTGAACTTCGAGGAGCCGGAGTTCGTGGGGGCAGACGTTGGCCTGCTTCAGCGGATGTATGAGGCGTATCTCGAAATCGTGAAACCGGCCGGGAAACCGTTTGTGTTTCTGGACGAGATCCAAAACGTGGATGGGTGGGAGCGGTTCGTGAGAAGCCTAAACGAGCGCGGCGAAGCCTTCGTGACGGTCTCAGGCTCCTCCTCAAAACTCCTGAGCGGGGAACTGGCGAGCGTCCTGACCGGAAGACAGATCTATTTCGAAGTCCTTCCGCTGAGCTTCAAAGAGTTCCTCAGCTTCAAAGGAATGGAGATAAGGGAAGCGAAAGACGTTCTGCTCAACTCCTTGGGGATAAAGCGTCTGTTCAGGGAGTATATGGAGATCGGGGGGTTTCCGGAGGTGGTCCTGAGCGAGGATCCGGACTTCAGGACGAGAACCCTCAGGAGCTATTACGAGGACATCTTGGGCAGGGACGTCGTGCAGAGGTTCGGGGTGAGAAAACCCGACAAGCTGAAGGCTCTGGCTAGGTTTTACCTGACGAACGTTTCTTCACCCGTCAGCTTCAGGAGGATCTCCGGATTCATCCAGCTTCCAACCGAGACCGTGAGGAGGTTCTCATCCTACCTCGAGACGGCAAACCTCGTTTTCTTCGTCAAAAGGTTCTCCTGGTCGGTTAAGGAGCAGGAAAACAGCCCCAGGAAGGTTTATTCCATCGATGTCGGCCTGTCCAATGCGATCGGTTTCAGATTCCGCGAAAACCTCGGAAAATTGGCCGAAAATCTCTTGGCGCTCGAGCTGAGAAGAAGACGGGCCCAGCATCCGGACCTGGAGTTCTTCTACTGGAAGGATGAAACACAGCTGGAAGTGGACTTCGTCATCAGGGAAGGTCTAAGGGTTCAGGAGCTCCTCCAAGTCTGCTGGGATCCGAGCGAGGAGGAGACGCGCAGGAGGGAGCTCAGGGGATTGGTGAAAGCCATGGATGAGTTCAAGCTGCATGAGGGATTGGTCCTGACCGAGGATTTCGAGGGGGAGGAAAAGGTGAAGGGGAAAAAGATACTGTACAAACCGGTTTGGAGCTGGTTGCTCGCAGGACCTTAGCGAATCGCCATCCCCACCTCGACCTTTAAGGCTTCCTGGGCCAACGGGGCTTCCTTTCGTTTCATCACGCATCGAGAGAGAAATTCGGTGCTACTCGATAAGCCGACCTCCTCAGCCCCTCCACGGGCTCGTAAAGCCTTTTTTCCCTTCCTTAACAAAACTGTTAAGCTCCAGGTTCAGAACTTTTGGGACTACTCCCTCCTCGCGTAGACCGTCCTCACCGGGAAAGGTATCTCTATTCCCTCCTCCCTGTAGCGCCTGTGCAGCTCCTTTGTCAACTACCCACCCCTAAAGGGCGTGGGCTTGCCCGCGGGGTGAACCGAAGTGGTTGAAAAGAACCCCACGGACATCGGGACGGTTGACAACACGCCCCGTGCCCGGAGAGCCCGCTCTCCGGGCGAGGTTGAGGGAGGCCACCCAGTCGGCGTTGTGCTGGAACCCGCAGTTCATGCACCTGAACAGGGACTGGCTCCTCCGGTTGTTCCTGTGGGCGTGTCCGCACCTTGGGCATGTTATGGAGGTGTTCCTCGCGTCAACGCTGATCACCGGAATTCCCCGCTCCAGTGCCTTGTACCTGATGTAGCTCTGGAGCCTAGCGAAGGCCCAAGAGTGGAACCCGGCCCGCCGGGACTTCCTGAGTTTTACCCGGTTCCTTATCCCGTTCAGGTCTTCGAGGACAACGATATCCCCTGGTTTCAGGCTGTCAACGAACCTCTTGCTCACCTGGTGGAGCACGGTGTTTGCCCACCTCTTCTCCCTGCCGCCCAGCCGTTTCAGTCTGCGCTTAGCAGACTTCGTGCCTTTGGCTTGGAGAGAAGAGCGCAAACGCCTGAAGTGCTCCCTCCTTTTGGCTATGGATTTACCTTCAGCCCTGAAGCCGTTGGAGGCCACGAGCAGGTTGTTCATCCCGACATCTACCCCCACCGGGTTGCTGCCGTTAGGCTCCGGGACCTTGCGTTCGACGGTAAGGTGGAGGTAGAAGCACCCGTTCTTGTAAGTCAGGACGGCGTGGGTGGGCTTGGCCCCTCTCAGGAGCTTCCGCTGGTGCTCGCCCACCGCGAGCGGTGGCTTGACCCTCTTCTGGACGGTGGAGATGGATGCGCAGACACCGTCCGGCTTGTCGATCAACCTGAAAAGCCTCGCGTCGAGGTCGAGCGAGGATCTGTCGAACCTGAGGAGTTTGTCCCGCCTCTGCTTGTAGGCTTTGGCCACCCGGTCTCTGGCGCGGATGGCGAGGTTGGCCGGCAATCCGAACTTGGCCCTGGTCTCGCGGTAGACGAGGTGGTGGAGGGCAACCGGGTTGAAGACCCGCTTATCGAACGCGACCTTTGAGATGTGGTTGCAGGCATCCTTGAAGGCCTGAACCGTTCTGAGAAGCTTTTCACGCTCCTCGTCCGTGGGCTTAAGCTTACAGACGACGGTCTTGGCAAGTTCCATCGAAATGCATATATGCTTTTTTCTATTTAAAGGTTCCGCAATTCCTCCCATGGCTGAAGCCGTGGGTCTCCTTGCGGTGATCAAGCCCTGAAGGGAACCATCCTCGAGTGCAGGTCCTGCGGGCTGAGGGTGGATAGCTAAATGCGGGCGTGAACCTCTACCTTCAGATGGAGGGACTTCCCCACGACCCAGGGCTATTCTTCAAATCTTGTGCTACTTAAGGTTTGGATTTGAATGGTAACGGTTGAGAAGATCAGGCTGGCCCGATCGAACCATACCGGGAAAGAGGTCCTCGTTTTTCCGATGCTCCCTTGCCCTCCCCTAGGGCGGTGGGCTTGGGTTTAGTCCACCTTTCGCAGCCCTAAACCGTCCCCAATTCGACCCGGTGTAGATCTCCTTTTATCGCGAGTTACGGGGTTCAGCGTTCAGGTTGCTAAACCCTGGTGTAGATCTCCACCCCCAGGTGCTTCGCCGCCCTCAGGGCCTCCTCCTCGGCGTAGGGGGTGACCATGAGCAGCCTGGAGGGCTTCTTCCCCTCCACCTTTTCATAGAACTCCGCTTTCCTTTTGAAGGAGTAAACGTCCGCCCTCCCCACGTGGGACTTCACCTCCACCAGCACCACCTTCCCGTCCCTCACCGCCACGTCCACCTCCACCTGGCCGGGATAGCCGAAGACCACTCCCCCCTCGTCGCTCTTCGCCCACCTCTCCACCTTCAGGCCCAGCTCCTTCTCCAGCAGCCCCCTCAGCCCCTCCCGGAAGGCCTCCTCGGCCATGATGCCCCACCTGGCCCCCAGGGCGGAGAGGTGCCGGTACATGAGCTGGAACCCCTCCATCATGTCCTTCCTGAGCCTGGCTATCTCCTCATCGTGCCTCCTGAACCCCTCCATCATGTCCTTCCTGAGCTTGGTCATCTCCTTCCTGAGCTCCGCCGTCTCCTTCCTGAGTTCCGTCGTCTCCTTCCTGAGCTCCGCCGTCTCCCTGCTGAGCCGGGAGAGCTCCTCCTCGTGCCTGTCCAGCCTGCGCAGGATCTCCTCCCACCCCAGGAGGCCGGCTATGGCGTAGCGGAACTCCTGGTCCTCCCGGAAGAGGGTCAGGATCTTGTCCTTCAGCTGCTCGAACTCCATCACTTCAGCTATTGCGGGGAACCCCTATATAGGTCTCAAACGGATTCAAAGTTGTCCAAAACTTGAGCTGCTCCCCAGTTCTTGGGAGCTTCTCTCGCATCCGTGGCCTCTCCGAGCGCCAGTGCGTTTTATGCAGCAGTTACCCTATCCCCCAGTAGAGAAAGTCGAGGAGGTTCAGGAGCCTCACCCCTCCGACGGTCTTGGTCTCACCCGGGTATATCACCACGCCCTCGATCCCCCTGCCGGCGAGCTGCCTGAGGGTCCTTAGGTCTTCCTCCCCCAGCTCCCCTTTCGACTTCACCTCCACCGCCCGGAGGTTCGGCTGCCTCAGGATGAAATCCACCTCCTTGGTCCCCGCCCTCCAGTAGTTCCTGGCACCTATCCTGGACGCCACGGCGCACTCGAGGATCTTTCCCCTCTCCACCCCCGGATGGATGGGGAAGATGAGCGAGGCATCGTAGGGGTAGACCTTTCTCAGCTTCCTGGATTCGGCCAGGGCGGAGATCCTGAAGTTCCTCAGGACCCTCACGAGCTTCGAGAACTCGAGGAAGTAGAGGTGCTGCAGGAGGGTTCCCTTGCGAACCCCGAGGCTCTTGGAGAGGGAGTCCAGGTTGAGGATCATGCCGGGCTCGCTGAAGAAGAGCTCGACCAGCCTCTCGAGCAGGGGAACGTTCGCCCTGCCGAAGACCTCGGGGAGGTCGATTTTGAGGATTTTGGAAAGGATGGTTTCCCTCAGGTACTCGAAGACCCTCCTCTCCTCCCTCCAGCCCACTATCTCGGGAAAGGGCCTCTTCAGGTAGTCCTCCACCTCGAGCTCGAGCTCCCCCCTGTAGAGCTCGAAGTTCTCGATCCTGATTCCCCTCCTCAGCTCGAAGTACTCCTTTATGGAGAGGGGGGGTATCTCCTCCAGAAAGTACCTCCCGGCCAGGTCTTCCATGGCCTCCCTCTCGAGCATGAGGGAAGCCGAGCCGGAAAGCACGAACTTCACCCTGGGAAAGTGGTCATAGATCAGCTTGATCTTGGAGCTCCAGTCCCCGAGCTTCTGTATCTCGTCGAAGAAGATGAAGACCCTCTCCCTCCTCCAGTCGGTTTTAGTCAGCTTCTGGAAGGCGTTGAGCACGCTCAGTACCTCCTCCCTCCCCTCGTCGAAGGTGTAGTAGAGGACCTTGGTGGGCTCCACCTCCCTGAGGAGTTCATCTATGAGCTGGAACATGAGGGTGGTCTTTCCCACCCTCCTCAGCCCCGTTAGGATGGTCACCTGCCTGTAAGGGAGAAGCCCCTTCACCTTCTGGAAGCTCTCCCTCCTGTACTCCTTCAGCCTGTCAGTGCCGACCTCCCCGCTCTGCCACCACTCGTTGAGGAGGACCAGCTTTTCCTCTATCTTCATTCATTCAAATTTGGGAACGAATATTTAAATTTTTAGAGCCAAAAAATGTACGAATGTTGGGGGTCCTTCGTTGGAGATTGAATACAATCACGATTTCAAAGGCCCTCCAGCATCCTGAGGACCCTCAGGGCCTCCCTCCTGCCGCGCCAAGCGCTCAGGCCGAGGACCTCGTACTCCTCGACCGACTGCTGGATCACCCTCCGCAGGGTGCCCATGACATCGAAGCTGCGGTAGCGGAGGAGGAGCTCCCTGAAGAGGTCAGGGTCGAGCCCCCTCAGCCTGAGGAGGCTCAGGATGTCGCACCTATCCTTGAAGCCCTTGCGGCCTCCCCACCTGCTCCTGGCCGCCTCGCACTTGAGGATCAGGAGGGGCTCAGGCAGGAGGACGTTGAACTCCCGGACCAAAGCATACCACCGGTTGGCGTAAACGTCCGCCGCGGGAACGGTGAGCCCGCAGAGACTCGGCGTGTAAATATCGACATCCACGCCGTCGATGACGGCATGGTACTTTTTGAGCTTCGGGTGCTTCCTGATCCTCGCCTCGATCTTCCACAGGCCGTCGTCCGTCATGAAGAGATCCACGTCGGCGCTCTTCAGCGCGCCCGTCCACAGGTACACCGCCCACCCTCCGATGAGGACAGGACTGGCCTTCGCGTTGAGCTCGTTCAGCACCCTCCAGGATCGGTCGGTGACGTGCTCCGGCCAGATTTCGACCGGCATCCTCACAGCCTCAGGTGTGGGTTCTTTTCCAGGATGTCGCGCAGAAAGCCATCGGTGGTGGGGGTGGTGGGAAGGGCGTAGATATCCACGAAGATCTGACCCACCGGGGCCAGCTGGTGCTCGGAGCGGTGGAAGAGGTGGGGATCTTCCACCGCCATCACGAAAACATTCGCCTCCCCCCTGGCGCGGGGAAGGGTGGAGAACAGGCGGCTTACGATGGGCAGTGCCTGGGGACGGACGTACACGTACACCGTGCGGTAGTCGAAGGGAGCCTGCCCCACCCGCAGCCGCCACCCGCTGAAGGCGGTGAACACCACCTCGCCGGGCATGTTCTTTTCTATCTCGTGAACGGGGAGGTTTATGGCGCACCTCAGGGAGAGGTCCTCCTCCAAGTGGCGCTGCGATGCCCAGGCGTAGAGGATCTTGGCAGGATTGAGGATCGCCAGCCCCATGGGGCGGACCGCCACAGCTCCTATGCGCTTCAGCTCCCTCACCACGGAGTTGACCAAGTTGAGCGAAACTCCGCAGGCGCTGGCAAGCTCGCGCTGCGTGACGGAAGGCTTGCGCTCCGCGAGCCACACCAACTCCCGGTAAACCCTCTCTTTTTTCAGCATCTGTACCATCCTAGTATCACAATGCTTTTAAGTTTTACCATATTTATGGTACAAAAACCTGAACTTAACACCCCAAACCTTCTCAACTGNCCTCTGCCGCCCGNAAAGCGATTTATGGGGTCCTCACCTCCCGGAAAAGATGGGAAGGAAGCGATCCCGGTACCCGTTGGAGCTCGTCGGGGTCTTCCTGCTGGGGGTCCTCTGCGGCGCCCTCTCCTATCACCTCCTCTCCCTGCCCGGCTCGGAGGGAGGAGGGGTCTTCAGCCAGACCATGCTGGAGAGGTGGCTGGAGAACGCCAGGGGGGCCTCCGTGCCCGTCTTGGCCGTGAGCTCGGGGGAGGAGCCCGTGGGGGTGGTCTGCACGCTGGCCTGCAAGGTGCAGCCAGGGGAGGGCTACGTCTACGTGAGCGTGGACCCCATGCTGGTGGGCTTCGACTTCCAGGACTCCGACAGGAGGGCGGTGGAGGTGGCGGCCTCCCTGGCCGGCTACCCCCTGGACGAGGACGGGGTGGGGCTGAAGGGGTACGACGTTTTCTTCCTGGTGGCCGGTCCGGGTGAGAAGATCACCGTGGAGGCCATAGACGGGCCCAGCGCGGGGGCGGCCACCACCCTGGCCGTCCTGGCCTCCCTGGAGAACCGGAGGATAAGGGAGGGATACGCCATCACGGGCACGGTGGAGGAGGGGGGGAGGATAGGGCAGGTGGGAGGGGTCTTCTACAAGGCCCAGGCCGCCGCCGAGAGGGGGATCACCCACCTGCTGGTGCCCAAGGGGCAGAGCGTGGTGACGACCTACGAGAGGGTGGTCCGGGAGCTCCTGCCCGGCTTCCAGTGGGTCACCTACCGCCCCAGGACCGTCGACCTCAACGACTACGCCAGGGAGAAGGGATGGAACCTGGAGGTGAGGGAGGTCTCCACCGTGGAGGAGGCGGCCTCCCTGATGCTGGAGTGATCACCTCCGCGGGCCCTTCCCCTGCAGGGGCCTCAGGAAGGCCAGGAGGCTCTCCAGCAGGTCCGGGGGCACCACCCCCTTCCCCACCCCCAGCTCGTCCAGGTAGTAGACCCTCCCGTTCTTGACCCCGAAGTTGGGCATCTTCACGTCCAGCACGCACCCCTGATCCGCCGCCCGCAGGATCAGCCAGAGCACCTTCCCCAGCTCCCTCACGGAGTGATACCTGAGGGGCCTCACGTACTCGTGGAAGGAGAGGACGGTCACCCTCCTCCTCCCCCCCCTTTCCAGGTGTCCCACCACCAGGCCGTGGTAGCGGGGGAGGAAGGAGACCCTGGCGTGCGCCTCCCTTATCCTGGCATCCAGCTCCCAGGGCTTCACCGCGGGGCTCCTCCCCCCGTACCTCCCCTTGTAGGCCTTCACCACCAGGGGACCCACCCTGAAGACGCTCTTGAAGAGCCCCTCCCCCACCGGCTCGGCCCTCCCCCTCACGCACCCTATTTTCACCTCTCCCCTACGCAACAGCGCCGCCATCCCACCTTTACCCCTTACTCCTGGCCCGCAAGCCTAAAAACTCCCTCCCCCCATCCCCGTGGAGGGGCTAGGAAGAAACTCTCGAGGGCCGAGCGCGGCGATGAGGAGGAAGGGCTGAGCCCCTCACCCCACATAGAAGGGCTTATCCTCCCTCCCCTCGGGGGGCCTGGAGAGGACGGGAAGGGGAAGGGGGGGAGGGAGCTGGAGGGAGCGGGAGAGAAGGGTGGCCTCCACCAGCACGGCGCCCATGAGGGGCTGGAGGAGCTCCACCGGGGGAGCCCTCTGCTTCCCGTAGGCCTCCACCGCCCTNCCCAGCTCCTCCTCCCCTCCGGTGAGGACGGCCTTCCCCCTGAGGTTCATCTGGGCCACGGANGGGGCGTAGTGGATGGAGACCGAGAAGGAGATCACCACCCTCCCCTGCTCGGGCTTGACCTCCGTGAGGCTCAGGCTGGTGGAGAGGTGCATGTCCTTGGGGAAAGGCTTGCCGTGCTCCCAGAGCCTCTCGGCCGAGAGGTATTCCAGCCTGATCGATATCTCCATCTCCAACCCTCCCCCTAGCCCCCTTTTAACCCTCCGGAAAGCATTTTAGCCCCGGGACCAAAGAAAGACGGGGCCGTGGTGTAGCTTGGTAGCACAGCAGGCTCCAGTGAGAGACCGTGGGTCTGCTGACGAAAGGATGATGTACCACTGGAGCTGGGAGAGACCTGCAAACCCGGGTTCAAATCCTGGCGGCCCCACCACCCCTCCGCATCAAATCCTCGGGTAGATAGGCAGGAGCTCCGCCAGCTCCCTCTTCAGGCCCTCCTTCATCGCCCGGACGAGGACCCTGGCCGGGCCCCGGGAGCAAGCGGTTAATCTCATCCCTCAGAACCAGCGAAGGGACTTGGTTGGAGCAACCACTTCCGGAGGGGGAGAAGCTCCACCCTCTCCTCCTCACCCTCCAGAACCACACCGAAGACCCTCGGCCTTCTCCCCCTCGAGAAAGGCTAACGGAGAGGTACCTCACGATCTCCGATGCTCAAAAAGCCCCGGACCGAACCCCGAAGAGGGCCCCCGGCCGCCCCCACTCCTCCAGCAGCTCCTCCACCCCCTCCTTCACGGCGGAGAAGTACTCCTCCCAGTCGTACCTGCACCAGGCAAACTCCCTCCGTTTCCCGAAGAGGTGGAGGTTCCTCCTCACCACCGAAAGGGCCTCTCGCATCCTCCGCTGGAGAAGCGCGGGGCCAGGAGCCTCCCTCCTGAAGTAGCTGCTGCCGTAGGCCTCGAGGAGCCCCCTCCGGCTCAGATCCAGCCTCAGGAGCTGTCCCACATCGTAGAAATCGCAAAGCAGGTCGCGCAGGCCTATCTCCTCCACTCCCCTGGAGATCCGGGAGAGCTTCTCCACCAGGCAAAGCTCGGGAGGGTATATCCTGGCCCTCACCCTCCTCACGGGCCTCATGACCTTCTGGAGAAGCGACCCCACCTCACCCCTCCTCTCCGCCACCACCTCCGCAAGCGAAAGGGTTCCCCTGACCGACTCCACGAAGGGCAGCTGCCCCAGCCTGTTCCTGAGCTCCAGCATCTCCCCCCTCAGCTCCTCCACCTTGAAGCCCCTCTTGCGGAGGTACACGGGAAGGGAGGCCCCCAGGCTCCAGGTGAGCATGTCCCGGGCAAGGGGGAGAAGGTTCACGAACACATCCCTCTCCCGCTCCCTCTCGAACCTCCCCAGCTCCAGCTCCTCGCCTCCGAGCGTGAGGCGCGCCGTCCTCCCCTCCATCCTCCGGTTCAGCCCGTCCAGGTCGTACTCCTCCTTGCTGCGGAGGGCCACGGACAGGTCTATGTCCCAGCTGAACCTGGGGCACTCGGAGTAGAGGCGGGAGATGAGCGTTCCCCCCTTCAGCACCACCGGGACGGGGCTGAGGGAGCATATCGCCTCCAGCGTGTCATAAAAGATGATCTCCCTTTCCACGAGGCCGGGGGGCATTCCCGCCAGCTCGCCCGCCTCCCTGATCCTCTCGGGCCTGAGGTCCCCCTTCCTCCAGCACTTAACTCCCCAGAACATCCTCCACCACCCTCTCCACCCTCCTCCTGAGCTCCCTCTCCTCCCTGGCGGGACGCAGGACCTCCGGCCGGTAGTCGGTCCCCGCGACCCTCCCCAGCACCTCCATCACCATCCTCAGCCTCCCCTCCATCCTCCTGCCCTTCTCCCTGGCATACTTCACCAGGAGCTCGGGGTCCAGCCGCTGCTCGATCAGGCAGCAGAGAGCGTGGCTCAGGTTCTCCCCCTCCCACCTGAACTTCCAGAGCGCATCCACCACGGCCTTCTCCAGCACGGCGAGGTTGGCCCTCCTCACCTCCCCCCCGAAGTAGATCTCCCCCTCCACGAAGTCGGCGGGCCTCACGCCCTCCTCCACCAGCAGCAGCCTGTAGGCGGGGAAGAGGCTCATGAGGGCGCCCCTCAGCTTCGAGATCCTCCTGTCGCACACGATCAGCAGGGAGTCCGTGGTGGTGGTGAAGTCCCTGGCGAGCCCCCTCAGGATGATGGCGGAGCTTCCCGAGAGGTAGTAGGATCCAAGCCGGCCAAGCGTCTCGAAGAGGTCCACCGCCCCCAGCTCCTCCCTCTCCAGCGAGAAGAGCTGCCTGAGGACCCCGGTCAGGGGAGTCTCCCTCACCCAGTACCTCTTCGTCAGGGGATCGTGGGAGAGCACGACTCCCACCAGGTTCCTCGCCTCCTTGAAGGCGGTGGAGGTGGAGAGTCCGGCCTCCCTCGCCAGTTCATTCAGGGACCATTCCTTCCCCTCCTCTCTCAGGAGCACGCGGAGCAGGGAAACCCGGGCGGCCGTCCCCAAGATCCTCTCCAGCATCCTCTTTTTTTCGTTTTAACGAATATAAAATTTTGCTTCTGCGAATAAAACAAAAGGAAGGAACCCCCCCTCCCAGGCCCCGGGACCCCGTATAGGGAGACATGAACTCCTCCCAGCCGACAGGTTTTCCTCGAGATAGGTGATTTTTTAAAGGGGCCCTCCCATTCCCTTTGGCCGGGTCGGGGCGTGGGGTGAAAAAGGAGAGGAAAGATGAG
>QNVD01000167.1 GCA_004347925.1 Hadesarchaea archaeon | reverse complement strand
CCTGGCCTCCATCACCCCCCCGGGATCCCCCTCCATGAAGGCCGGGACGCTCAGGACCCTGGCCACCCCCTCTATCCCCCCCACGTTCTCCAGCAGGGACAGGTTCTCCTGCCCGAAGGGGGCGGGGCTCCCGTAGGTGACGATGAGATCCGTCTCCCCCCAGGCCCGGTCCATGTAGTCCCTGAAGGCCCGGGAGGCGCTTTCCGTGGCCAGGTTCACCCCCACGAAGAGGGAGACGCTCACCGCCACCGCCAGGCAGGTGAGAAGGGTCCTGGCCTTCCTCCTGGGGAGGTTGCGGAGGGGGATCTTGAGGAGGGACAAGGCCCTACCCCCGGTTCCTCCTCTCCCCCACGATCCTTCCGTCCCTTATCTCCAGCACCCTGTCCGCCCTCTCCGCCACCTTGGGATCGTGCGTCACCACGATCACCGCCACCCCCTCCTCCTTCGCCGCCCTCCTGAGGACCTCCACCACCTCCCTGCCCGTCTTCGTGTCCAGGTCCCCCGTGGGCTCGTCCGCCAGCAGGAGGGAGGGGCGGTTGGCAAGGGCCCGGCCTATGGCCACCCTCTGCTGCTCCCCCCCGCTCAGCTCGTCGGGGCGGTGGTGGGCCCGCTGGGAGAGCCCCACCAGCCTCAGCAGCTCCTCCGTCCTGCTCCTCCTCTCCTCCTTGGGCTTGCCCGCGATGAGCATGGGTAGCTCCAGGTTCTCGTAGGCGGTCAGGACGGGGATGAGGTTGTAGAACTGGAAGACGAAGCCTATCTTCTCCCTCCTCAGCCTCGTGAGCTCCCCCTCGCTCATCCTGGTGAGGTCCTGCCCGTCCAGGTAGATCTTTCCGCTGGTGGGTCGGTCGAAGGTCCCCATCAGGTTGAGGAGGGTGGTCTTCCCGGAGCCGGAGGGTCCCATGATGACCGCCATCTCCCCCGGGAAGAACTTCACGCTCACCCCCCTGAGGGCGGGCACCCTGACCTTCCCCAGGTAGTAGGTCTTCTTCAGGTTGACGGTCTCCACCGCCGGGAGGACCATTCACACCCTCCGCCCGTACCTCTCCAGGTGCACGATCTCCGAGAGCTCCTTCCGGCGGGGGGCCTTCGGCTGCTCGGCGGGGTAGCCCACCGGCACCAGCTCCACCACCCTCACTCCCTCCGGGACCCCCAGTAGCCTCTCCACCGCTACGCTGTCGAAGTATCCCACGTGGACCGTCCCCAGGCCCAGGGCGTGGGCGGCCAGGCACAGGTTCTGGAGGGCCAGCGCCACGTCGAAGAGGTAGAAGTCCCCCTTGTCCGTCACGGGCCTCCCCTTGTAGAAGCCCGAGACCCCCGTCCTCCCGCAGGCCACCACCACCACGGGCGCCGTCCTGACCGCCTCCCTGGCGGGGTTTCCGGGGGGGAGGGTCTCCGAGAGCTTCTCCTTGGTGGAGGGATCCTTCACCAGGATGAACTCCCAGCACTGGGTGTTGGCCCAGGAGGGGGCCCAGCGCGCGGCCTCCAGGAGCTCCCTGAGCTTCTCCTCCTCCACCTCCCTGGGGAGGTACTTCCTCACCGACCTCCTTCCCTTTATGGCCTCCAGGACCTCCACAGTGGGAGTAGCCCCTGCCCTCTTTTAACTTTACCGCCGGGAAGTCCCCTTCCGAAAGGGAGGGGATGAGAGGCGGAACGTATATATACTTATGAGTATAACCTACAAGCGATGATAAAA
>QNVD01000166.1 GCA_004347925.1 Hadesarchaea archaeon | reverse complement strand
CCCCATGGTCACAGGGAAGACCTCCGAGCCGTTGTTCTCCAGGATCCTCACGGCCAAGTAGAAGTTCTCCCCCGGGTTGAGCACGCCGTCGAACTGGCCGTGGGAGTCCAGGGTGCCGAACCACTCGAAGGTCACCACCCTCTGCTCGAAGTAGCCCGTGTTCTCCCCCACGATTCCCTCCGGGTTCTGCAGGCGGACCTGCACGGTGTGCTTGGAGGGGGCGGGGGCATCCTTGGTGTACAGGTAGGAGTAGCGCCCGTTCTCGTCGGTGTAGGCGGTGGTCTCCGGGAAGCCGTCCACCTTTATCTCCACCGCCGTGCTCCTCACGGGGACGTTGTCGGGGAGGAGGACGGCCTCACCGCTCATGGTGAAGTTCTGGGTGAGGGTGACGATGTTGTCGTCGAAGGTGAGGGAGAGCCTCACGGTCTTCACGTAAAGCTCCTTGACGTTCTCGCTCCAGAAGACCCCCACGGTGGTGCTGGCCTTCCCGTAGTAGGTCCCTATCTTGGAGGGGCTGGTGAAGGTGATGGAGTAGTTGCCGTTGGCGTCCGTGTAGTTCTCCGCCCCTCCCGACCAGCTCCCGCTCTCGTCGAAGAGGGAGAAGCTCACCTTGCTGAACTGGACGGGCTCGTTACCCGGCTGGAGCACCGCCCTCCCGCTCACCCTGTTCACCTGGCCCGGGTTCACCACCCCGTCGTCGTAGGCCATGGAGATGTCTATCCTTCTGACGGTGAGGAGGGTGAAGTTCTCCCCCGTTATCCCCTCCGGGCCCGTGATCCTCACCCTGTATTCGTAGGTCCCTATCTCCTCCGGGGCCGTCACGTCGAAGCGGTAGGAGCCCCAGAGGTCGGTGTTGTCCGTCCTGATGAGGACGTTGTCCAGGAAGAGGTCGATGGGGTTGAGCGTCACCGGGGAGCCCTCGGGCTGAAGCCTCACCGTGCCGGAGATCCTGAGGGCCTCTCCCGGGTTGGCCTCGCTCCTCGGGTTCCCGGCGGTGTCCGTGAGGGAGAGGGAGACGGAGAGGGTCTTGACGGTGAAGCTGGTCCGGTTCTCGCCCGTGATGCCCTCCGAGTTCACCGCCCTCACCCTCAGCTGGTGCGGGCCCAGGGAGGAGGGTGCCGTGACCGCCACGCTGTAGTCCCCGCTCTGGTTCGTTCCGCCCTCGCCCGCGATCTGGTCGTCGATGTAGACGCTCGCCGTGGCGGAGGTCTCGGGCACGTTCTCCCAGACCCTCCTCACCCTTCCCAAGACGGTGAGGGACTGGCCCGGGTTGACCACGTAGTCGTTCAGGGAGACCGTGAGGGTGAGGGTCTCCACCTTGAAGGTCAGCTCGTTCTCCTCCCTGGTCCCCTGGTTGTCCGTGAGGGAGACCCTGACGGTGTGCAGGCCCAGCACCGTGCTGGAGAGGATGAGGGAGTACTCCCCGTTCTCATCCGTGACCAGGTTCTCCAGCGGGGACCCGTCCAGGCTGACCTCCACGTTCTCCCCCACCACCGGGGAGTTCCCGGGCTGCCAGCTCGCCCTTCCGTGGGCGGTGAGGCTCTCCCCCGGGTTGACCGCGTTGTCCGACAGGAACAGAGTGAGCACTAGGTCCTCGATCCTCAGGGCGAAGGCCCCGCTCCAGTCCCCCGCGTTCCCGGCCCTGTCCACCGCCCTCACCCTCCAGTACCAGAGGCCCACGGGCAGGGAGTTCTCCGCCGGGAGGGTGAAGCCGTTCTCCCTCAGGTTGTCGAAGGTCCTGGGGGAGGAGAAGGCCGGGCTGGTGTCCAGCTGCAGGACGAAGTGGTCCACCCCGCTCACCTGCTCGGCCTGGGAGGTGTTGTCGGGGACGTTCTCCCAGCCGAAGGAGGGGGTGTTGTCGGAGGTGACCTTCCCGTTTTCCGGCGAATGCAGGGCCGGGGTGAGGGGCTTCACCCTGTCCACCACCAGCTCGTACACCTGCGACCAGTCACCGGGCTGGTCTGGGGCGGCCCTGTCGTAGGCCCTCACCCTCCACCAGTACCTCCCGTCGTACGGGTAGAACACCGTCACGGTGGAGGAGGTCAGGTGGGAGGGGTTGGAGGAGAAGTACTCGCTGGGCAGGAGGGAGGTGAAGGAGGGATTGAGGGAGACCTGGATCTCGTAGTGATCTATCCCGGAGGCGTCCCTCACGTTCTCCCAAACGTGATCCACCACCACGTAGTCCCCCGCCACGTGGTTCTCGGCCGCGTTGTTGTCGGGCAGGTAGAGGGCGGGGCCGTAGGGCCTGGTGAGGTCCACCACGAAGTTCCAGACCGTGCAGGAGGTCCAGGGGGAAACGTTGCCCGCGTTGTCCCAGGCCCTGACCCTGAAGTAGAAGTTGTCCTCCCTGAAGCCCGCGGAGGGATAGCCCGGATCTCCCGTGGACCAGACGTTGTCCACCGTGGTCCCGGTGTAGTCCACGGAGCTGAAGTCGGGATCGTTGTCCACCTGAACCTCGTAATGGGAGAGGCCCGCCACCTCTCCGGTGGGGGAGCCGGAGCGGTCCTCCACCGGGTTCCAGCTGAGCGGGATGAACTTGTCCCCCACGATCCCGCCGTGGAGCGGGGAGTTCTCGGGGAGGTCGGGCGGGACGGTGTCCACCAGAAACACCCTTACCTCGGAGAACTCCCCGGCCTTCCTGTTCCCTCCTATCAGGCCGTCCCAGGCCCTCACCCTCCAGTAGTAGAGCTCATCCCCAAGGCCGAGGGGCTGGTAGGAGTTCTCCAGCACATTCTCCAGGACCTCCGGGGAGGAGAAGTCGGGATCGTTGTCCACCCAGAGCTCGTAGCTCACCCCCGTCACGTCGTAGACCTGGGTCCAGCGGAACACCGGGCGGTTGTCCTTCGTCACCAGCCCGTTCTCGGGGGAGAGGAGGGAGGGGGCGGGCGGGGGATTGACGTCCACCACGAAGGTGAAGGGTGCCTCGAAGTCGCTGGCGTTGTTGGCCCGGTCCCAGGCCCTCACCTTCCACCAGTACCTGTTGTCCGGAAGCTCTAGGCTCCTGCTGGAGGAGGTTAGGTTCTCCCTGAGCACCAGCTGGCTGAAGGCGTTGTCCGTGGCCACCCAGAGCTCGTAGCAGGCCAGGCCCGCCACGTCCCCCGAGGGGGACCTGGACCTGTCCACCACATCTCCCCAGGCGAGGGTCACCTGGTTGTCGTTCAGGACGGCGTTGTTGTCCGGGTAGGCCTTGGAGGGCACCTCGGGGGGCAGGGTGTCCAGCAGCACGTCCCACACCGATGACCAGTCCGACTCGTTGCCCGCGTTGTCCTTGACCTTCACCCTCCAGTAGTACCTCTCGTCCTGGGGGGCCCCTCCGGCGTAGAAGATGAAGGTCCTCTCCGAGAGATCGACGGTGGCGCTCTTGAAGTAGGGGGAGGTCTCGGAGAAGACCGTGCTGTTGTCCACCTGGATGGTGTAGGCCCCCGTGCTTGGGATGCCGTACTGATCCCATCCGTCCTGCCAGTCGAACCTTATGGTGTAGTTGTTGGTGACGGCACCGTTGATCGGGGAGACGAGTGCGGACGGGCTGGGCTTGGTGAGGTCCACGATGAGGGTCCAGGGGGCCTCGTTCTCGCTCACGTTTCCCGCCCAGTCCCAGGCCCTCACCCACCACCTCCACTCCCCCTCCGGAACCGTCAGGGTGCGGGAGGTTCCGGTCACGTTCTCGGAGATCCTGTATCCGGTGGCCACGTTCTCCAGCGTGACCTCGTACCATCTCACCCCGGCGTTCTCGCCGGTGGGGGAGGAGGAGGTGTCCTGCACCTCCTGCCAGTACAGGGTCACGGTGTTCTCCTTGGTCACCACCCTCTGCGGGGGATCGTCCACCCCCGTGTCGGGTGAGACATCCACCTTCGGAGGGGCGGGCGGGGCCACCGTGTCTATCAGGAGGGTTCCGGTGGGGCTGAAGCCGCTAGCATTGCCCGCCCAGTCCCAGGCCCTCACCCTCCAGGAGTAGTTCTCGTCCGGAAGGAAGGAGGGCTGGAAGCTGGTGGTGCTCACGTTCTCCAGCACCTCCGGGGAGGAGAAGTCGGGATCGTTGTCCACCCAGAGCTCGTAGCACCTCACCCCCGAGTTCTCCCCCGTGGGGGACCAGGAGCGATCCACCACGGCCGACCAGCTGAAGACGGGCCTGTTGTCCCTGATCTTGGCCCCGTCGGAGGGGGAGGACGGGATCGGGACGTCAGGTGGCCTGGTGTCCACCAGCAGGCTCCTGACCTCCGAGGTGCTGAAGTTCCCGGCGTTGTCCCAGACCCTCACCCTCCAGAACCAGTTCTCGTCGGGGAGCTCCACCTGCCTGAGGTTCTCGGTGAGGTTCTCCTGCAGGAAGGGAGAGGTGAAGGTAGAGTCGTTGTCGATCCAGAGCTCGTAGCACCTCACCCCTGCCACCTCGCCCGTGGGGGAGTTGGAGAGGTCCTGCACGTAGCTCCAGGAGAAGGTCTGCACGTTCTCCCTGGTCACCAGCCCGTTGACGGGGGTTCCCAGGGTGGTGACCTGGGGGGCCACGGTGTCCAGCAGGAAGGAATAGGTCACGGAGTTCTCCCCCGTGTTGCCCGCCCTGTCCGTGGCCCTCACCCTCCAGTAGTACCTTTCGTCCGTGAGGGTGACGGTCCTGGAGCTGGTGGTGACCAGGTAGGAAGAGGAGGAGCTGAAGTCCTCGTCGTTGTCCACGAAGAGGGTGTAGGAGGCTATCCCCGAGAGGTCCTCCGGAACGCTCCAGGTGAAGGTCACCTGGGACTCCCTCCTCATCCCGTTGTTCTCCGGGAGTAGCGGGACGGGCGGGGGAGGCGGGGTGGTGTCCACGATGAAGCTCCAGGTCTGGGACCAGGGTCCGGCGTTGCCCGCGTCGTCCCAGGCCCTCACCCTGTAGAACCAGTTCTCATCCGTGAAGCCCAGGGAGGGGTAGTTCTCGTCCGACCCGGCGGCGAAGACGTTGTCCGGGGTGAACTGGGTGAGGAGGAGGGAGCCGAAGTCGGGATCGTTGTCGATCTGGAGCTCGTACCACCTGAGCCCTGAGACCTCCCCCGTGGGGGAGCGGGAGAGATCCACCACGCCCGCCCAGGTCAGGGTGGGGTTCTTCTGCTTGGTGATGGTCCCATCGGAGGGGGAGGCAGAGGGAGCCGGGGGAGGAACGGTGTCCACCATCAGGGAGAAGGGAGAGGACCAGCTCCCCACGTGGCCCAGCACGTCGTAGGCCCTCACCCTCCAGGAGTAGTTCTCGTCCGGGAACTCCACCGAGACCTCCCACACGTTCTCCAGGACGTTCTCCCTGACCTCGGGGGAGGAGAAGTCGGGATCGTTGTCCACCCACACCTCGTACTTCCAGACCCCCGCCAGATCGTAGGGCGTAGTCCAGCTCAGGACGGGGGTGTTGTCCTTGGTGCTGGAGCCGCTGGGCGGGGAGAGGAGGACGGGTGCCTCGGGCGGGGTGGTGTCCACGATGAAGCTCCAGGTCTGGGACCAGGGTCCGGAGTTGCCCGCCCAGTCCCAGGCCCTGACCTTCCAGAAGTAGTTCTCGTCCGGGAGCACGACCTGGAGAGAGTTCTCGGGATGGTTCACGTTCTCCCTGACCTCGGGGGAGGAGAAGTCGGGATCGTTGTCCACCCACACCTCGTACTTCCAGACCCCCGCGTTCTCACCGGTGGGGGAGTAGGAATTGTCGGTGGAGAGGGACCAGGTGAAGGTGAGGGTGGTGTTCTCGGTGATGTGGCCGTCGGGGGGCGAGGAGAGGGAGGGGGCGGAGGGAGGACAGGTGTCCCTGAGGAAGGAAGTGGGAGTGGACCACTCTCCCGGGTTCCCGGCCCGGTCTATCGCCCTGACCCTCCAGAAGTAGTTCTCGTCCGAGGAGATCTGCAGGTAGAGGTAGGAGGCGGAGGGCCACTCCTCGTACTCGGGCGATCCGAAGTCCGGATCGTTGTCCACCTGGATGTGGTAGTGGTCCACGCCCGAGTAGTCGTCGGTGGCGTCGGTCCAGTCGAAGTAGATCAGGGTGGCGTTGGTCTTGGTTCCCACGGGCTCCAGCGGGAAGGGCGTGGAAGGTCCGGCGGTGTCTATGATGAAGGTCCAGGGGGCCTGGTTCTCGCTCACGTTTCCCGCCCAGTCCCAGGCCCTCACGATCCACCGGTAGATGCCCGGGCTGAGCGTGACGTTCTTGGTGGTGGAGGTGAGGGAGTTGTCGTAATGGGCGTAGGGCGGGATGAAATCGTTGTCCACGATGAGCTCGTAGTGGGCCACTCCCGCGTTCTCACCGGTGGGGGAGCGGGAGGAATCGGAGGAGGGGCTCCAGTTGAGGGTCACGGTGAGGTTGGTGGTGATGAAGCCGTCGGAGGGGCCCACCTTCAGGGGAACGGTGGGCGGGAGGGTGTCGATGAGGAGGCTGAACACGGAGGAGAAGGGGGAGGGGAAGCCCAGGTACCAGCCCCTCACCCTCCAGAAGTAGTTCTCGTCCGGGAGCTGGAGGCTCGGGGTGTAGAAGTTTTCAACGGTGTTCTCCCTCAGCAGCCTTCCCCCGGAGTTGTCGAAGTTCGGGGTGTTGTCTATCCAGATCTCCCAGCTGTCCGCCCTCCAACCCACGTAGGCACCGTTCTCCCAGAGGTTGGTGTTGTCCCAACGGAAGGTGGGCCGGTTCTCGTTGGTCTTGGCACCGTTGGCGGGGCTCAGGAGGAGGGGAGCGGGACCCACCGCCCCGGCGGTCCCGGTCCAGCGCTCCAGCGGGGCCCAGCCCAGGGGTGAGGCCGTCACCCCGGCCTGCCAGCCCTCCGCGTACCTCCACCCGGCTGGGGCGGCGAGGCCGGCCTGCCAGGAGTCCAGGCTCCTCCACCTGCAGATCATGAGGAAGCGGACCTCCGACCAGGGACCCTCGTTACCCGCGTTGTCCCTGGCCCTAACCCTCCAGTAGTAGTGGTCCACGGCCGGGAGGGTGTGCACGAGGAGGTTCTCGGTGGTCTGGAGGTTCTCGGCGTTCTGGAAGCTCGGATCCCTCCCCACCTGCAGCGTGTAGACCACGGGCAGGGAGTTCTCCTCCACCCTCTCCCACTCGAAGGTGACGGTCAGGTTCTCCGTCGCCCAAGCGTTCTCGGGCCTGCTCAGCTGGACCGCCGCGGGCGGGAGGGTGTCCACTCTGAAGCTCCAGGTGGAGGAGTTCTCCCCCACGTTGCCCACGTTGTCGCGGGCGCAGGCCCTCCAGTAGTAGACCCCGTCCGGGAGGGCCGGGACCTCCCACCAGTTCTCGTATATCCAGCCCCTCTCCCCCACCACGTTGGTGAAGTTGTTGTCCGTGGCCACCCAGACGTAGAACATCACGGGCCTCGAAACGTCCCAGACGTTCTCCCAGCCCAAGAGGGGCGTGTTGTCCCTGGTGTTCTCCCCGTTCAGGGGGGAGTAGAGCCTCGGGGCGGCCGGGGGCTGGGTCTCCACCCTGAACCACCTCCCGGGCGTCTCAAAGACGTTCCCGGCGTTGTCGCTGGCCAGGACCCTCCACTCGTAGTCGTTGTCGGGCAGGGGCGGGGCGACCACCCAGTTGTCGGGCAGGATCCAGCCGGAGTCCCTGTAGTTCTCCGTCACCCCCAGCCTGTTGATGAGCACCCTGTACCTGACGGGCAGGGAGTTGTCCACGGCCGGGTTCCAGTCCAGGTTGGGCTGGCTACTCACGTTACTCCCGTTTTCCGGCCAGATCAGGAAGACGTTCTCCGGCGGGAGGGTGTCCACCCTGAACCTCCTGGTGGGGGAGTTGTCCCCAATGTTACCGGCGTTGTCCCGGGCGCAGACCCTCCAGTAGTACACCCCGTCCGGGAGGGCCGGGACCTCCCAGGAGTTCTCCGAGAGCCAAGGACTCTCCAGCGGGTTGGTGAAGGCCTCATCCGTCGCCACCCAGACCCTGTAGGTGATGGGGGGAGACTTCTCCACCCCTCCGGTGATGTCGGTGGTGACGGCCGTCCACCTGAGGAGCGGGGTGTTGTCGTTCAGGTTCTCCCCCTCCACCGGGGAGAGCGGCTGGGGGACGGAGGGCTTCCTGGTGTCCACCCTGAACCAGCTGTCCCCGCTGAAGCTCCCGGCGTTCCCCGCGTCGTCCCTGGCCTGGACGCACCAGTAGTACTCGTCGTCCGGGAGCTCGCCCGGATACTCGTAGTTCTCGCCGTAGACCCAGGGACCGAGGTGTATGACGTCCCCGAGGATGTTCTTCACCGCCACCCTGTAGGTCAGGGGGAGGGAGTTCTCGGGCGGGGCGATCCACCGGAAGTTGGGGGAGTTGTCGTTCACCTTGACCTGCACGGGCCAGACCGGGGTGGGCGGGGAGGGCGGGAGGGTGTCCACCCTGAACCTGAAGGTGGCGGAGTTCTCGCTGTAGTTCAGGAACTGATCCCTGGCCTGGACCCTCCAGTAGTAGAGGTTGTCCGGGAGGGCTGGGGTGGTCCAGCTGTTCTCCAGGATCCAGCCGCTCTCCGCCACCACGTTCCTGAACTCGTTGTCCGTGGCCACCCAGACCTTGTACCAGACGGTGGTTAGGTCCAGGGAGTTCTCCCAGCGGAGGGTGGGGGTGGTGTTGTTGAGGTTGTCCAGGTCGGGCGGGGAGAGGGGGACGGGCGGGGTCGGGACGGAGGTGTCCACCACCATCCTCCTCACCTCAGACCAGGGACCCACGTTTCCGGCGTTGTCCCTGGCCCTCACCCTCCAGTACCAGACCCCGTCCGGGATGGGCGGGCTCTCCCAGCGGTTCTCCGGGATCCAGCCCGACCCGTAGTTCTCGTGCGGGAACTCCGCACTGTCGGAGATGGAGACGTAGTAGGTGAGGGGCGGGGAGTCCTCCTCGGCACCCGTCACCTCCTTCTCCACGGGATACCACTCGAAGTACACGGTGTTGTCGTTGGTCTCGAGGTTGTTCTCCGGAAGGTACAGTATGGGGGCGGCGGGCGGGTCGATGTCCACCACCAGCCTCCTCACCTCCGACCAGGGACCCACGTTTCCGGCGTTGTCCCTGGCCCTCACCCTCCAGTACCAGTGGCCGTCCGCGAGGGTTACCGTCCAGCCAGAGTTCTCGATCCAGCCAGAGTTTTCGTTCTCGTACGGGAAGGCGGGGTTGTCGCTGACGGCCGCGTAGTAGGTCAGGGGGAGGGAGTTCTCGGGCGGGGCGAACCAGGAGAGGGTGACGGTGGTCTGGTTGGTCTTGTAATCATCGGACGGGGAGTCGAGCGGCGGGGAGCGGGGGGCAGGGTGTCCACCCTGAAGTACCACTCCTCGCTGCTCGGGCTGGACCAGCCCGCGCTGTCCTTGGCGTAGACCTTCCAGTAGTACTGGCCGTCGGGCAGCACCGTTCTGACCTCCCACCGCGTGTTCTCCCCGGTGCCGTAGTCGTACAGCGTCGCGTTCTCCACCTGGGTGTTCGTGCTCACGTCGTAGACGAAGACGAAGTAGGCCACGGGATAGGAGTTCTCCTCCACGGGCTCCCAGTCCAGCGGCGGCGTGGGATCGTTCAGGTTCTCCCAGTTGCGCGGGGAGACCAGGACGGGCGGGGCGGGCGGGGTGACATCCACGGAGACCCTCCAGACGGCCGACCACTCCGACCAGGCCCCGGTCCGGGACATCCTCACCCTCCAGTAGTAGGTTCCGGTCCCCGGCAGGTCGTAGGTGAGGGACTTGGTGCTGAGGATGTTGTCCGCGACGAGAGGCGGGGAGAAGGTGTCCTCGTTATCGATCTGGATGTGGTAGGAGTCCGCCGGCTGGAGGTTGTCCCAGGTGAAGGTGACCGTGACCCCCGCGTACCCTGACCTGTCGGGCGGGGAGATCAAAACGGGCGGCGGGACGGGGGCCCCCACGGTCCCCGACCACCCCTCCAGCGTGCCCCAGAAGACCACGGTGGAGGCCGTTCCCGACCAGCCCTCCAGGGAGAGCCAGGAGGCCGGGGCGGGCACCCCGACCGTCCACCCCTCCAGCGTGCCCCAGGAGGCCGGGGCGGGCACCCCGACCGTCCACCCCTCCAGCGTGCCCCAGGAGGCCGGGAAGGCCAAGGTCATGCTCCACCCCTCCAGCGTGTTCCAGGAGACCACGGTGGAGGCCGCTCCCGTCCAGCCCTCCAGCTCCAGCCAGCCCAGGGGGACGTTCTGCGTGGAGGAGGTCCAGGTCTCCAGGGAGAGCCAGCGTCCCACGTGGAAGGGCCGGTTCTCGGACCAGTCCCCCGCATGCCCCACCGCATCCACCGCCCTCACCCTCCAGTAGTACCTCCCGTAGGCCGGGAGGGTCAGGAGGCAGGAGTTGTCGGGGACGGTGGTCTCCAGGAGGGGGGAGGAGAAGGAGCGGTCCCCGGCCACCTGGATGACATAGTAGGCCACCCCGGAGCTCCAGGGGTCGTTCGGGTTGTCGTAGTCGTCGTAGGCCCTGGCCCACTCGAACCTCACAGTGAGGTTCTCGGCACAGGCCTCGGGGGAGGGGGAGGAGGGCGAGGGGACGGAGGGAGGCTTCACGTCCAGCCTGAAGCTCCTCACCTCCGACCACTGGCCCTCGTTCCCGTTCTCCCCGTTCGGACCCAGGGCGTTGTCCCTGGCCTTCACCCTCCAGTAGTACCGGTACTCGGTGACCAGCGGCGGGGTGACCGCCCAGTTGTCCCCGTAGATCCAGCCGGAGTCCCTCTCGATGGTGGCGAAGTCGGAGTAGATGGAAACCTGCACCCTGTACATCACGGGGGTGGAGTTCTCCTGCACCGGCTCCCAGTCCAGCGTCACGTTCTCGTTCACCCAGACGCCGTCCGCCGGCGAGACCAGCGCGGGGGCGGCGGGCGGGACGGTATCAATCCTGAACCTCAGCTGGGCGTTCTCTCCCGGGTTCCCTGCGTTGTCCACCGCCCTCACCCTCAGGTGGTACAGGCCGTCGGGGAGGGAGGGGAGGGTGTAGGAGTTCTCGGAGAGGTGGAGGGTGGTTACCTCGGGGGAGCCGAAGTCGGAATCATTGTCCACCCAGAGGTCATAGGTGAGCGGGAGGGAGTTCTCCTCCGGCGGAATCCAGGTGACCCTGGGGTTGGGATAGCCGAGGTTCAGGTTGTCCGTCGGGAAGGTCACGGAGGGGGCCCTCGGCGGGAGGGTGTCCACCCTGAAGGTCCAGACCTGGGACCAGGGACCCGTCACCCCCGTCCTGGTCTGACAGACCCTCCAGTAGTAGAGACCGTCGGTGAAGCCCGCCACATGGGTGTAGGACTTCCCCACCCAGCTCGTGAACTCCACCACGATGCTGTTGAACCCGCCGTCGGTGGCCACCTGGAACCAGTAGGAGTCGGCAGGCTGGAGGTTGTCCCACATCAGCGTGGGGGTGGTCTCCCTCATGTTCTCCCCGTTCCTCGGGGAGAGGAGGATGGGAGCGGGCACCGGAGCTGAGAGGGCCCCCGTGCAGGCCTCCAGGAAGTACCAGCTGACGGGGGTTCCAACCCGACCCGACCAGCCCTCCACCGCCCTCCAAGAGGCGGGTGCAGGCACCGTCACGCCCCAGCTCTCCAGCGGGTGCCAGTACAGGGGAACGGAGGAGACGGTGCCGCTCCAGGAGTCCAGGGAGCGCCAGACCACGGGGACGGAGGAGACCGTGGAGGTCCAGGAGTCCAGGGAGCGCCAGACCACGGGGACGGAGGAGACCGTGGAGGTCCAGGAGTCCAGGGAGTACCAGTACAGGGGAACTGAGGAGACGGTGCAGGTCCAGCCCTCAACCGCGTGCCAGAGCACGGGGACTGAAGCCACCGTCCCGCTCCAGGAGTCCAGGGAGCGCCAGACCACGGGGACGGAGGAGACCGTGGAGGTCCAGGAGTCCAGGGAGCGCCAGACCACGGGGACGGAGGAGACCGT
>QNVD01000165.1 GCA_004347925.1 Hadesarchaea archaeon | reverse complement strand
GGAGGCTGCGGGACAGGGACTCCCTGCAGGGGTGCGGCACCTGCCAGTACAGGTACGTGTGCGGGGGGTGCAGGGCCAGGGCCTACGGCTACTTCGGGGACGTGCAGGCGGCGGATCCCGGCTGCCCCTACAACTCCCGCTACTGGGAGGAGCTGAAGGCCTCCCTTCAGAGGGCTCAGGCCTGAAGGAGGGAAGAGAAGGAGGAGAGCCTCCTGAGGAGGGGGGAGGGCTCGTACATCCCATTGGCCTTCGCCAGCTCCTCCAGCTTCCCCCTCACCCTTTCCACCCCGAAGCGCTCGGCCAGCGTGAGGAAGCCCGAGGGCATGAAGGAGAGCCCCAGCACCCTCTCTATCTTCTCTCCCCCCGCCACCCCCTCCTCGATCATCCGGCAGGCCTCGTTGACCATGGGGGCCAGCAGGCGGAGGGGATCGAAGTCCCTCCAGTCCTCCCTCCTCACCTCCGGAGGGCCCTGGGAGTAGTCGTAGAAGCCCCTCCCGGTCTTCTGCCCCAGGTACCCCTGCTCCACCATCATCCTGAGGGCCTCGGGGGGCCGGTACTCCTCCCCCAGGGTCTCCTCCAGGTACTCCGAGACGTAGATGGCCACGTCCAGCCCTATGTTGTCCAGCATCTGGAAGATCCCCATGGGCATCTCCAGACCGTAGAGGCAGGCCGCGTCTATCTCGTAGGCGTCGAAGCCCTCCTCCACCGCTCGTCCCGCCTCAAGCCCCAGCCTGGCCAGGATCCTGTTCCCCACGAAGGCGGGGGTGTCCCTCACCTCCTCCGGCACCTTCCCTATCCTCCTCATGAGCTCCTTCGCCAGCTCCAGGGCCTCCTCCCCCGCGTACTCCGTCCTCACCACCTCCACCAGGGGGAGGAGGATGGTGAACTGGGGAGGGGCGAAGCCGTCCACGTGCTGGGGGAAGTGGAGGAAGTGGGTCCCCACCACCCTCTCCGGTCTGGAGGTGGTCCTGGCCAGCCTGGTCACGCTCAGGCAGGAGGAGTTGGTGGAGAGCACCACCCCGGGAGGCGCCAGCCGGTCCATCTTCCGGAAGAGCTCCTCCTTCAGCCCCATCTTCTCCGTGGCCGCCTCCAGCACGAAGTCCGCCCTCCCCAGGGCCTCCCCCAGGTCCAGGGTGGGGTGTATCCTTCCCAGGATCTCCTCCTCCCTCCCCTCCGTCCCCTCGATCATCCTCAGGCTCTTCCCGATCTTCCTCAGGGCCTCCCTCAGGATCCCCTCCTGGAGGTCCACCAGCTCCACCTCGTAGCCGTGCAGGGCGAAGAGCTCCGCTATCCCGTGCCCCATAGAGCCCGCCCCCACCACCGCCACCCTGCGTACCTCCTCCGCCCTCACCCTAACCCTCCGGAAGCTCCCTCCCCTCCAGGGAGGGATCGTGGCCGGGATAGACCAGCTCCCTGCTGGAGGCGATGCGCAGGACCTTCTGGACGCTGGAGAACCACTCCCTCAGGTCCACATGGATGGCGGGGGGATAGAAGGGGGTGTGGGGGAAGGGGGAGTGGAGGTTCAGGTAGGTGTAGAGGAGGTCGGAGGCCATCACCGCCGTTCCCGCCTTCGTGCGGAGGGCCAGCCCCTGCATCCCCTCCGTGTGCCCGGGAAGGTGGAGGAGCATGAGCCCCTCCTCCAGCTCGTGGTCCCCCTCCACCAGCACCAGGTCCATCCCCTCCAGGGGCTCCAGCAGGTTCCTGTCGTAGAAGGGGCGGAGGGGGGGAAGGGGGGA
>QNVD01000164.1 GCA_004347925.1 Hadesarchaea archaeon | reverse complement strand
GATGGTCCACCCTCAGGATGCCCATCATGGCCCCCCTCCTCTTCCCCCCCGCCTTGATCACCTCCGTGGCCACGTCGAAGATCCTCATGAAGGAGACGGGTCCGGAGGCCACCCCCTTGGTGGACCTCACCACGTCCCCCCTGGGCCTGAGCCTGGAGAAGTCGAAGCCCACCCCTCCCCCCGTCTGCTCTATGAGGGCCATGGCCTTCAGGGCGTCGAAGATGCTGTCCAGCGAGTCCTCCACGGGGAGGACGAAGCAGGCGGAGAGCTGACCCAGCGGGGCCCCGGCGTTGAAGAGGGTGGGGGAGTTGGGGAGGAACTCCAGCCTGCTCATCACCCGGTAGAACTCCTCCTCCGCCCTCTCCGGGTCCTCGTCCGGCTTCGCCACGGCCCTGGCCACCCTCTTGAACATCCCCGAGGGGGTCTCCACCACCCTCCCCTGCTCGTTCCTCAGCAGGTACCTGCGGTGCAGCACCTCCAGGGCGTTGGCGGAGAGCTTGGGCTCCTCCACCAGGCCCAGCTCCTGCCTGAGCCTCCTCAGCTCGGCCTTCTTCCTCCGGTAGCTCTCGTACTCCTCCGCCACCCTGGGGTAGCCCCTTTTCGCCAGGGTGCTCACCACCAGGTCCTGGATCTCCTCCACGGAGGGGGTGCCCCCCGGGAACCTCTCCTCCAGGGCACGAAGGACCTCCTTGGAAACCTCCAGCGCGGCCTCCCTCCCCCCCTCCCCCACCGCCACCATCGCCTTGTGGATGGCGTCGGTGATCCTGTCCAGCTCGAAGGGAACGATCCTCCCGTCCCTCTTCCGGACCCCGGAAAGGATCATCTCTCCTTTTTTGGGGGAGGGGGGATATAACCCTAAGATTTTAGGGGGGGGAGGGGAGAGAGGGGAAGAGGGACATGGCGTGGGACACCGGGATGGGGAGCCTGCTGCTCTGGATGGTGATGTTCTTCATCTTCGGGGTGCTGTGGAGCTACCTCACTCCCCAGCTCATGTCCATGCAGTCCAACCTCCTGCTCTCCAAGATGAGGAAGTCGGTGAAGGAGCTGGAGGAGTGGGCCAGGGAGACCAGGAAGATAGCCCTCCTCTCCCTGCAGAAGCACGGCCGCACCAAGAGGGACCTGGAGGAGGAGCTGGGCAACTTCCTGGAGTTCTTCGCCATCGAGCCCGTGTCGGACGATCCGGCGGGGGTCATCCAGAGGCTGGACCACATCCTGGACGTGAGGAAGAAGAGGTTCGAGGAGGCGGTTTCCCGCTTCGCCCCCAAGGCCGGTCCCGAGGAGGCCGCCACCCTGGAGATGGTCATAGAGGGGGCGATGGCCAGCCACTACCTCTACCGCATGGTCAGGCACTTCCTCCTGCTGGCCGAGAAGACCAAGAGCTACCAGCTGGCCATGGCCATCCAGATGTACATGCCCCTCTTCAGGGAGTACGCCAAGGCCTACAGGGATGCCACCAAGGTCTTCTCCGAGGGGAAGCCCATAGGGGACGGGGTGGGGGCGCTGGTGGCGGCCAAGCTCTTCAACGGGGCGAAGGTCAGGGAGCCGGTGGAGGACACGGTGGTGGGGGAGGTGGAGTTCGAGGGGCGCAGGCTCCTGGTGGTGAAGGCCAAGGGCCCGGGGGGCAGGGTGGGCAAGCCCGGGGAGCTCATAAGCAGGCTGGTGAGGGGGAGGAGGATCTCCAGGATCATCATGGTGGATGCGGCTCTGAAGCTGGAGGGGGAGAGGAGCGGGGAGGTGATC
>QNVD01000163.1 GCA_004347925.1 Hadesarchaea archaeon | reverse complement strand
TCCTCCCTCCGCGCGCCGATTTCACGGAGGACGGCGGCCAGCGCCCCCTCCACCCCTTCCCTCTCCTCCCCCACCGAGAGCAGGGCCACGGTGCGGGAGTCCCTCCTCAGGCCCACCTTTTCAAGGGCCCTCTTTATCTGCCCATCCGCCGCCACCCAGCAAGCCAGCTCCGCCGCCAGGGAATCGGCGAAACCCAAGCCCCTCGAGCGGTGGAGGAGGGCCAGCCTGGCGGCGTGGGCCAGGTGGGCCTTCCCCGCCACCCGACGGGCGTCGAAAACCTGCGTTACCGTGCCCCTCTCCCCGTCTATCCTCCTGACCTTCTCCAGAACCTCCTCCACCCTGGGTGGCCCCACCCTTCCCCCCGCCATGCCCACCCATTTCCCCACCTCGGGTAACCGGAAGGTGGTGAAGTCCATCAAAAGCATCAAATAATAACACCTCCCATAACTTAAGGGTGACCGCGGCTCACAAGGTGAAGGTGGAGGAGATCCTTCAGGGCGAATACGCCGTATCCGAGGAGGGTGTGCCCTACCTGATCACCCCCTGGGGGGAGAAGATCTCCAGGGCGAGGGTGATGGGCACGGTGGTGGAAAAATGGCTGAGGGAAGACGGGGAGTACTGCACCGTCTACCTGGACGACGGCACGGGGGTGATCTCCCTGAGGGGATGGAGGGAGGGGGCCAAGGAGCTCGATGAGCTCAAGGTGGGTGACCTGGTGGATGTGATCGGGAGGGTGAGGGAGTACCTGGGGGAGAGGTACCTGGTACCCCACCTCCTGCTGAAGGTCAGGGATCCCAACTGGGAGGTGGTGAGGGAGCTGGAGATCCTGCTGGCGAGGAGGAGGGCCCTGGAGAGGGGGATAAGGCCCANGAGGCCCTCCCCGAGGGAGATAAAAATCGAGGCCCCCGCCGAGGGTGAGGAGGTGGAGGTGGAGGAGATAGAGGAGCTGGAGTTCCCCCAGGTTCCGGAGGAGCTGAAGAAGAAGGCCCTCCTCGCCCTGGAGAGGCTGGACAGGGGGGAGGGGGTGAGGGAGGAGGAGCTGGAGAGGGAGCTGGGCCTCAGCAAGAAAGAGGTGGAGGATCTCCTGCTCGTCCTCATGGATGAGGGGGAGGTATTTGAGGTGAGGGCGGGGAGGTATCAGAGGGTGAGGTGATTGGAGGAATACCAGGAATGGCTGGAAAGGGCCCTGCAGTCCCTGCCCAAGGTGGAGCTGGACCGGGAGAGGCTGAAGGTGCCTGAGCCCGAGGTGGTAACCGCCGGAACCCGAACCGTGCTGAAGAACCTCAAGGCCATAGCCTCCGCCCTGAACAGGGACCCGCAGCACCTCATGAAGTACCTGTTGAGGGAGCTGGGGGCGGCGGGGAGTTCGGACGGCTCCCAGGCCTTTTTCCAGGGGAAGTTCACCCCCTCCGTGATAAAGGGGAGGATAGACCGGTACATGGAGGAGTTCGTGAAGTGCAAAAGCTGCAACCGTCCCGACACCAAGCTGATCAGGCAGGGGAGGGTCTACTTCATGAGGTGCGAGGCCTGTGGGGCCAGAACCTCCGTGAGGAACATCTGATGCCGGAGCTGAGGATAAGGAAGGTGGGGGAGGAAGTTCTGGTGACGGTGTGCGACGCCGAGCTCCTGGGAAAGGAGTTTAAGGAGGGGGAGATAAGGTTGAAGGTGAGCGAGGAGTTCTACCGGGGAAGGGAGGCCAGCGTGAAGGAGTGCCTGCAGGCCATGAAGGAGGCCACCATAGGGAACCTGGTGGGCTCCATCGTGGAGGACGCCGTGAAGGAGGGGATCATCGATCCCCGCTGCGTCCTGAGGGTAGAGGGGGTACCCCACGCCCAGTTCGTGAGGATGTAAAAGGGTTTAATAACCCCCACAACCCCGGGAGATAAAAGCATGGAAGAGATGACGGGTGCGGCTGCCCTCCTCTCCGCCCTCAAGAGCGAGGGGGTGAGGCACATCTTCGGGATTCCAGGCGGAGCCATCATTCCCGTTTATGATGCCCTCTACGAGGAACCCTCCATCAGGCACATCCTGGTGAGGCATGAGCAGGCGGCCGCCCACGCCGCCGACGGGTACGCCAGGGCCCTGGGAAAACCCGGGGTCTGCATGGCCACCTCCGGCCCGGGGGCCTGCAACCTCCTGACCGGGATCCTGAACGCCTACATGGACAGCTCACCCGTCATAGCCATCACCGGGCAGGTCCCCACCCACCTGCTGGGAACCGACGCCTTCCAGGAAGCCGATCTGCTCAGCCTCATGCTCCCCATCACCAAGCACAACTTCTTGGTCAAGAGCGTGGAGGAGCTGGTGGAGGCGGTCAGGAGGGCCTTCCAGATCGCCATGGCGGGGAGGCCGGGACCGGTGCACATCGACCTCCCCAGGGACGTACAGGTGGCCAAGGCTAGGGTGAAGATACCGGCCGAGATCACCAGGAGGGAGAAGGTCAGGTACGATCCAGACCCCCTCCGCGTGGAGGAGGCGGTGAAGCTCATCGAGGGGGCCGAGCGCCCCGTGATCTTCGCCGGAGGAGGGGTCATATGGTCGGGGGCCTCTCCGGAGCTGGTGGAGCTGGCCGAGCTGCTGGGCGCGCCCGTGGTGACCTCCCTCATGGGAAAGGGCAGCATACCGGAGAACCATCCCCTCTCCCTGGGAATGCTGGGGATGCACGGAAGGAGGGCAGCCAACCTGGCCGTGACGGAGTGCGACCTGCTGATAGGGGTGGGGGTTAGGTTCAGCGACCGATCCACCGGGGATGCCCGACACTTCGCCCCCAAAGCCAAGATCATCCACATAGACATAGACCCGGTGGAGATAGGGAAGCTGGTCAGGACGGATGTTTCGGTGGTGGGGGACGCCAAGCGCACCCTGGCGATGATCCTGAGGCTCCTGAAGGAGAGGGCGAGGAGGGGGGTGAGGTCCGAGTGGAGGGAGAGGATCATGCAGATGAAGAGGGAGTTCAGTCCCAAGATGGACTACGACGATATACCCCTCAAGCCCCAGAGGGTGATAAAGGAGATCATGGAGGTGCTGGACGAGGACTCCGTGGTGGTCACGGAGGTGGGGCAGTGCCAGATGTGGGCCGCCCACTACTACACCGCCCCGGGCCCCAGGAAGTTCATCTCCTCGGGGGGTCTGGGGACCATGGGCTTCGGCTTTCCCGCCTCGCTGGGGGTGAAGGTTGCCCTGCCCGAGAAGAAGGTGGTGGACGTGGCCGGAGACGGAAGCTTCCTCATGAACTCCCAGGAGCTGGCCACGGCCGTGGAGAACAACATACAGGTGGTCTGTTGCATCTTCAACAACTCCTACCTGGGGATGGTGAAGCAGTGGCAGGACCTCTTCTACGGAGGGAGGAGGTCCCAGACCTACCTTGGAAAGAGCCCGGACTTCGTCAGGCTGGCGGAGGCGTACGGGGCCTGGGGCGACAGGGTCACGAGGCCCGGGGAGATGAGGGAAAAGCTCAAGGAGGCCCTGAAGTGCGGGAAGCCGGCCGTGCTGGATGTGGTGATAGACCCCGAGGAGCACGTGCTTCCCATGGTCCCGGCGGGGGGCAAGCTGGACCAGATGATCGTGGGTGACTGAGGTGAGGACCAGAATCTTCTCCGTGCTCTGCGAGAACGTGGCCGGGGTCATGATGAGGGTGTCCAGGTGCTTCACCCGCAGGCAGATCAACATGGACTCCATCACCGTGGGAATAGAGCCCTCCGGACTGGCCAGGATCATCATCCTCTTCAAGGCCGACGACAAGATGGCCTCCTTCATGCAGAGGGTTCTCATGCGTCTGGAGCCCATCGTGGAGGTTCAGATGCTGGAGCCGGAGAACAGCGTGGCCAGGGAGATCTGCCTCTTCAAAACCAGGAAGCTGGGGGAGGAGGAGATGTCCGAGGTGATAAGGTTCATCCAGTCGGCGGGCGGAAAGGTGCTGGAGATCAGGGAGGGGAGTCTGATAGGGGAAATAGGGGGGAGCCACGAGGAGGTGGAGAGGCTCCTCTCCTCCCTGGGAACCGAGCGGCTCAAGGAGGTGGCCCGCTCGGGACAGGTCTACCTCTCCAGGAACAACCGCGAATAGCCCCACCGGAGGCCTTTTTTATAGCCCTCCCTCCTACAGGTAGCGGTGGAGGATGGCCAAGGTCTACCTGGATGAGGACGCCGATCTGGGCTGGATAAAGGACAGGACCATAGCGGTGATAGGGTACGGCAACCAGGGGCACGCCCAGGCCCAGAACCTGAGGGACTCGGGGTGCAGGGTCATCGTGGGGGCNAGGAGGGGGAAGAGCTGGGAGAGGGCGGAAAGGGATGGCTTCTCGGTCTACGAGCCCGGGGAGGCCGCCGAGAGGGCGGAGATCCTCCATCTTCTCGTTCCCGACGAGCAGCAGGCTGCCCTTTACCGCGAGGCCCTCGCCCCCCATCTGAAGGAGGGTAAGACCCTGGGCTTCAGCCACGGCTTCAACATCCACTTCAAACAGATCGTCCCCCCTCCCCACGTGGACGTCATCCTGGTGGCCCCTAAGGCGCCAGGCACCATGGTGAGGAAGATGTACCTCCAGGGATCGGGCACTCCCGGCCTGGTGGCGGTCTTTCAGGACGCCTCCGGAGGGGCCCTCAAAACGGCCCTGGCCATGGCCAAGGGAATAGGGCTGACCAGGATAGGAGTTCTCCAGACCACCTTCAAGGAGGAAACCGAAACCGACCTCTTCGGGGAGCAGTCGGTCCTGGTGGGAGGGGTCTCGGAGCTCATAAAGGCGGGCTTCGAGACCCTGGTGGAGGCGGGATACCAGCCGGAGAACGCCTACTTCGAGTGCCTGCACGAGCTGAAGCTCATCGTGGATCTGATCTACGAGAGGGGGATAGAGGGAATGATGGCCGCCGTGAGCAACACCGCCGAGTACGGCGGGAGGACGAGGGGTCCCAGGCTCATAGGGGAGGAGACCAGGAGGGTGATGAGGGAGCTCCTGCGTGAGATCCAGAACGGAAACTTCGCCAGGGAGTGGATAAGGGAGAACGAACAGGGCCTGCCCAACCTCAGGAGGATGAGGGAGGAGGGGAGGGAACACCTCATAGAGAGGGTGGGAAGGGAGCTCCGCAGGTGGGCGGGGATAGAGAGGCAGAATCTTTAAGGACTCAGGAAAAAGTCTCTCTAGACCTCGATGAAACTCCGAAGCCGAGAGGTGGTGGGGGGGATAGAGGGCCTTCCCAAGAGGGCCCTCTTCAAGGCCTGCGGCTACCAGGATGCCGACCTGCGCCGTCCGCTGGTGGCCATAGCCAATTCCTGGAGCAGGGTGGTGCCCGGACACGTTCACCTGAGGGCTCTGGCCGATGCGGTGGCGGAGGGGATAAGGTGCGCCGGGGGTACCCCCATGGAGTTCAACACCATCGCCATCTGCGACGGCATCTGCATGGGGACGGAGGGAATGCGGTACTCCTTGCCCTCCAGGGAGGTGATAGCGGACAGCGTGGAGCTCATGCTGGAGGCCTACCGCTTCGACGCGGTGGTGGCCATAGCCAGCTGCGACAAGATAGAGCCCGGCATGCTCATGGGCATAGCCCGCGTCGACCTCCCCTCCATCATGCTCACGGGGGGACCCATGCTCCCGGGGGAGTGGAGGGGAAAGAGGATAGATGTGATCACGGCCTTTGAGGCGGTGGGGGAGGTGAAGAGCGGGAGGCTAAAGGAGCAGGAGGCCCTGGAGATCGAGGAGAGGTGCTGTCCCACCCCCGGCTCCTGTGCCGGCATGTTCACCGCCAACACCATGGCCTGCGTGATCGAGGCCCTGGGGATGTCCCTGCCCGGGGTCTCCACCTGCCCGGCCGTCAGCTCGGAGAAGCTCAAGCTGGCCCGCAAGACCGGGGAGCAGGTGATGGGGCTGCTCAGGAGGGGAATAAGGCCGAGCACCATCCTCACTAGGAGCGCCTTCGAGAACGCCATCACGGTGGACATGGCCCTGGGTGGCTCCACCAACACCGTGCTCCACCTGCCGGCCATAGCCAAGGAGGTGGGGATCACCCTCCCCCTGGAGGTTTTCGACAGGCTGAGCAAGAGGGTTCCCCAGCTCTGCAGCCTGCGCCCCGGGGGGCAGCACATGGTGGTGGACCTGCACGAGGCCGGAGGGATACCGGCCCTCATGAAGCAGCTGGGGGGGCTGATAAAGAGGACCCCCCTCACGGTCACGGGGAAGACGGTGGGCTCCAACCTCAAGGGATGGAAGGTGGTGGAGAACGGGGTCATAAGACCCCTCTCCAGGCCCTACCAGAGAAGGGGGGGAATAGCCATCCTTTACGGCAGCCTGGCACCCGGGGGGGCCGTCCTGAAGACGGCTGGCCTGAAAAATCTCAAGTTCTCGGGTAAGGCCAGGGTTTTCGAGAAGGAGGAGGCCGCGGTCAGGGCCATCTCGGAGAAGAAGATCAGGAGGGGGGAAGTGGTGGTGATAAGATACGAAGGGCCCAAGGGCGGTCCGGGGATGAGGGAGATGCTCTCCGCCACCTCCCTGCTGGCGGGCATGGGCATGCTGGAGGAGGTGGCGCTGGTGACGGATGGTAGGTTCTCCGGGGGGACGAGGGGGATGTGCGTGGGACACGTGTCGCCCGAGGCCGCGGAGGGGGGACCGATAGCCCTGGTGAGGGATGGCGACGAGATCCTCATCGATGCGAGGGAGGGGAGGCTGGAGCTGCTGGTGGAGGAGGCCGAGCTGAAGGAGAGGGAGAAGGGCTTCAGACCGCCGAAGCCCGAACTGAGGGGATACCTGAAGTTTTATGCCGAGCACGCCTCCTCCGCCAGCGAGGGCGCCGTGAGGAAGTGAGCATGGCGGGGTGCCTGGCGGAGAAAATCCTGGCCCGAAAAGCCGGGAGGGNGAGGGTGGAGCCCGGGGAGATCCTGGAGTTCCAGGTGGATGTGGTCATGATGAACGACCTCACCGGACCCCTGGCGATAGAGAGCTTCAGGGAGATCTCGGAGCGGGTCTGGGACCCCTCCAGGGTGGTGATGATCCTGGACCACCAGATGCCCGCCAACTCCATCGAGATAGCCCGTGACCACGCCCTGATGAGGCGCTTCGCCAGGGAGCAGGGAATTGAAAACCTCTTCGCCGAGGGGGTCTGCCACCAGGTGCTTCCGGAGAAGGGCTTCGCCCTTCCGGGCTCCCTCATCCTGGGGGCGGACTCCCACACCTGCACCTACGGTGCCTTCGGAAGCTTCGCCACGGGGGTGGGATCCACCGATCTGGCCGCGGCCATGGCCTCGGGCAAGCTCTGGCTGAGGGTGCCCGAAACGGTGAAGATCGTGCTGGAGGGGAAGCTGGGCTGGAGGGTCTATCCCAAGGACGTCATCCTCTACCTGGTGGGCCAGATAGGGGCCGACGGGGCCACCTACCAGGCCCTGGAGTTCCACGGGCGGGTCGTGAAGGAGATGAGCGTGGGGGGCAGGATGACCCTGTGCAACATGGGGGTGGAGATGGGCGCCAAGGCCGCGCTGGTCCCCCCCGACGACCTCACGCTGGCCTACGTGAGGGAGAGGGCGAGGTTCCCCTTCGAGCCCGTGGAGAGCGACCCCGGGGCGGAGTATGCGGAGGAGAGGATCTACTCCCTGGAGGGCCTGGAGCCCCAGGTGGCCTGCCCGCCCAGGGTGGATCAGGTGAGGCCCGTGGGGGAGGTGGAGGGGAAGGAAATAGACCAGGCCTTCCTGGGGAGCTGCACCAACGGGAGGACCGAGGACCTGCTGGAGGCGGCCAGGATCCTGAAGGGCAGGAGGATCCACCCTCGCGTGAGGATGCTGGTGGTGCCCTCCTCCAGGGAGACCTACCTGGAGTCCCTCAGGCTGGGGATAATCGAGGAACTGGTGAAGGCGGGGGCCATCCTGGGTCCCCCGGGCTGCGGGGCCTGCATGGGGAGCTACATAGGGGTGCTGGCCCCCGGGGAGGTCTGCGTTTCCTCCTCCAACCGAAACTTCAGGGGGAGGATGGGAAGCCCCGAGGCCGAGATCTATCTGGCCTCCCCCGCCACCGTGGCCGCCTCCGCCCTGAGGGGGGAACTGACCGATCCGAGGGAGGTTTGATGCCCAAAGCCTGGGTTCTGGGGGACAACGTCTCCACGGACGACATCATCCCCGGAAGGTACCTGGTGAAGAGGAGCCCCCAGGAGCTGGGCAGACATGCCCTGGAGAACCTGCTGCCGGAGTTCCCCTCCAGGGTGAGGGAGGGGGATGTGATCATAGCCGGGAAGAACTTCGGGTGCGGGTCCAGCAGGGAGCAGGCCCCGCTGGCCCTGAAGGGGGCGGGGGTGGGGGCGGTGATAGCGGAATCCTTCGCCAGGATCTTTTTCAGGAACGCGGTGAACCAGGGGCTCCCGGTGATGATCTGCGGGGGGGTGAGGGCCCACTTCTCCACCGGGGAGGAGGTGGAGTACGACCTGGGGAGGGGGGGGGTAAGGAACCTCACCAGGGGGGTGGAGCTGAGGGCCGAGCCCCTCCCGGACTTCATGCTCTCCATCCTCCGGGCCGGGGGTCTGATTCCCTACCTGAAAGCCAGGAGGTCTTCGGGGGGAAGGAGTTATAACGAGACCCCCGGAATAATGGAAGGCTATGGCACATCGCATCGCGGTCATACCGGGGGACGGCGTGGGGCCGGAGGTGATCCGGGAGGGGATCAAGGTCCTCCAGGCGGCCTCCGAGCTGGCCGGGGTGGAGCTCTCCTTCGAGGAGTTCCCCTACGGGGCGGAGTACTACCTGAGAACGGGACACCTCCTGGAGGAGGAGGACCTGAGGGAGCTCTCTAGGTTCGACGCCATATACCTGGGGGCGGTGGGGGATCCCAGGGTGCCCACCGGCCTGCTGGAGAAGGGCCTCCTCCTGACCCTCAGGTTCTACTTCGACCAGTACGTCAACCTCAGGCCCGTCAAGCTCTATCCCGGGGTCCCCTGCCCCCTCAAGGACAAGGGACCGGAGGACATAGACTTCTACGTGGTGAGGGAGAACACGGAGGACTTCTACGTGGGACTGGGGGGGAGGGGGAAAGGGAGATGGAGGGAGGAACACGAGATGATGAGGGAGCTTTACCATCTCAAGCTCGGCCTGGACCTGGAGACGGAGGGGGAGGAGATAGCCTACCAGCTGGGGGTGATGAGCCGCAGGGGGGCCGAGAGGGTGATAAGATACGCCTTCGAGCTGGCGAGGAGGGAGGGGAGGAAGAAGGTGACGGCGGTGGACAAGGCCAACGTCCTCACCCACCTCTACGGCCTCTGGAGGGAGGTTTTCCAGGAGGTGGCCAAGGACTACGGGGAAATAGAGACGGAGTTTTCCTTCGTGGACGCCATCACCATGTGGATGGTGAAGAACCCGGAGCACTACGAGGTGGTGGTGACCCCCAACATGTTCGGGGACATCATAACCGACCTGGGGGCCATGCTCCAGGGGGGGATGGGCATGGCTCCGGGGGGAAACCTGAATCCGGAGGGGCTCAGCATGTTTGAGCCCATCCACGGCTCCGCCCCCAAGTACGCGGGGAAGGGGGTGGCCAACCCCCTGGCCGCCATCCTGGCCGGGAAGATGATGCTGGAGGAGCTGGGCGAGAGGGAGGCCTCGGAGGCCGTGGAGGAGGCCGTGAAGGGGGTGCTGAGGGAGGGGAAGTGCCTCACGCGCGACCTGGGGGGCACCTCCAAAACCAGCGAGATGGGGGACGCGGTGGTGAGGAAGCTGAGGGAGAGGTATGAGGGCTGAGGGGGGAATCTACAGGGCCAGGCTGTCGAAGGGGCTGGGGGAGAGGGTACGGAGGTTCGTCTCCTCCCTGAGGGAGGACGAGAGGATGGTGGAGGAGGACCTGTACGGGACGGAGGCCCACGAGATCATGCTTCACGAGCAGGGCATCCTCTCCCGGGAGGAGCTGAGGAAGATCCTCTCCTCGCTGGAGAAGATGAGGAAGGAGTACCGGGAGGGGAAGCTCAGGCTGGAGGGGGAGTTCGAGGACGTGCACGAGCTTCTGGAGTCCAGGGTGATAGCCGAGGTGGGGATGGAGACGGGGGGGAAGCTGCACACGGGTAGGTCGAGGAACGACCAGGTGGCCCTGGACCTGAGGCTGAGGCTGAGGAGGGACCTGAACGAGCTTTCCTCCTCCCTGCTGGAGCTGGTGGGGGTCCTGCTCCGGAGGGCGGAGGAGAACCTAGAGACCCCCCTCATCCTCCTGACCCACACGCAGCACGCCCAGATAGGAACGGTGGGCCACTACTTCCTGGCCCAGGCCGATCTCCTCCTCCGGGACTTCGACAGGCTGGAGGACTGCTACCACAGGGTGAACCTCTGCCCGCTGGGGGGAGGGGCCGTGGGAGGCTCCAGCTTCCCGCTGGACCGGAAGAGAACGGCCTCCCTGCTGGGCTTCGAGGGGCTGGTGGAGAACTCGCTGGACGCCGTGAGCTCCAGGGACGCCCTGGTGGAGGCGGCGGCCTGCATGAGCCTGATCATGTGCCACCTCAGCAGGATGGCGGAGGACCTCATCCTGTGGTCCACCCAGGAGTTCGGCTACGTGGAGCTTTCGGACGAGTACTCCTCCACCTCCAGCGCCATGCCCCAGAAGAAGAACCCCTGCACGCTGGAGCTCATAAGGGGGAAGACCGGGGAGGTATACGGGGCCCTCCTCTCCCTCCTCACCCTCCTGAAGGGCATACCCACCGGGTACAACAGAGACCTCCAGCAGGTGAAGCCGCCCCTCTGGAGGTGCGTGGAGGAGACCGGGGAGAGCCTGGCGATCATGAAGGGGGTGGTGGAAACGATGAAGATCAAGGGGGAAAGGCTCCGCTCTTCCTCCTCCTCCAGCTGGGCGCTGGCCTGGGATCTGGCGGAGGCCCTGGCCAGGGAAGCCGGGCTCTCCTTCAGGGAAGCCCACGCGGTGGTGGGGAGGGCGGTGAGGGAGGCCCTGGCCTCGGGGATGACCGTCAGGGACCTCTCGGGGGAGCTCCTGGAAAGGGCGGCGAAGGAGGAGCTGGGGAGGAAGATAGGGGTGGACGGGAAGATCCTGAGGTGTCTGGACCCCCTCTCCTCCCTCAGANAGAGGAGGACCCTGGGCAGCCCCTCCCCCAGGGAGGTGAGGAGGATGCTGAGGCTGAGGAGGGNGGAGCTGGAGAGGANAAGGGCAAAGCTGGAGAGCAGGAGGAAGAAGGAGGAGGGGGCCCTGGCCGAGCTGGAAAAAACGGTGAAGGCTTATATATCAGGATAAGGAAAAGGGGAGAATGCCCGGCAAAGTGGCCCTGGCGTACTCGGGTGGCCTGGACTCCACCCTGCTGATAGCCCTCCTCAGGGAGAGGTACGGGTACGAGGAGGTCATCCCCGTCATGGTGGATGTGGGGCAGGGGAAGGAGGAGATAGAGCTGGGTTTTGAGAGGGCGGAGAAGCTCGGGGCCAAGGTCAGGTTCATAGACGCCAAGAGGGAGTTCGTGACGGAGTACATACACCGGTGCATCAAGGCCAACGGGAGCTACGAGGGGTATCCCGTGGGAACCTCCATGAGCCGGGTGCTCATAGCCACCAAGGTGGCGGAGGTGGCCAAGAAGGAGGGGGCGGAGGCGGTGGCCCACGGCTGCACCGGGAAGGGGAACGACCAGTTCAGGGTGGAGTCGGTCTTCAGGTACTACCTCCCCAACATAAGGATCGTGGCTCCTGTGAGGGAGCTGAACCTCACCAGGGCGGAGGAGGAGGAGATGCTGAGGCAGAGGGGGGTGGAGCCCAAGAGGCCCAAGGGAAAGCTGGGAGGGGACGTGAACATGTGGTCCCACTCCATGGGCAGCGGGCAGGTGGAGGACCTGGTCTCCCAGTTCCCCGAGGACTACCTCTGGATCACCCCCCCCGAGAAGGCCCCGGACAGGCCCACGGTGGTGAGCATCACCTATGAGAGGGGGGTGCCGGTGGAGGTGGACGGGATAAGGGATCC
>QNVD01000162.1 GCA_004347925.1 Hadesarchaea archaeon | reverse complement strand
TTCGACCCCACCATAGAGTGGCTGAAGCCCAAGGACTTCCCGGAGATGGACTGGTCCAGGGGGCAGGTCTGGCCCCTGGACATAACCAGGGAGAAGATGGAGATCATGGTGGAGGAGGGGTACGACGGTTCGGGGAAGGATATTTTGCACTACTCCTGCCTGGCGGACAGGAAGCTGGGGCAGTACGGGAAGACCATCCTGCTGGGGACGATGCCCTACAAGCTGCCTGAGGAGTGACCCGAATCCCTGTGGTGGTGCCGGGGGCGGGACTCGAACCCGCGATCTCCGGATTTCCCATCATCCCTGAGGTCAGCACTCATAGCGGAGCTATGAGTCCGGCGCTCTAACCATCTGAGCCACCCCGGCCCAGAAAAGGATGGAGGGAGACCCCTTATAGCTTGCTCGGGGCACCCAGCCTCTCCACCAGCTTGCCCCACTCCCTCCGGCTGCAGAGGCTGGTGCAGCCCTCCTCGTGTCCCACCACCACGATGTCCGCCATGCCGCTGAAGATCCCGTTCTCCACCACCCCGGGAACCGAGTTTATCCTCCTCTCCAGCTCCCCCGGTCTGGCGATCTTCCCGAACCTCACGTCCAGCACGTAGTTCCCGTTGTCGGTCAGGAAGGGTCCCCCCTCCCCCTGCCTGAGGGAGGGCTTCCCCCCCAGCCTCCTGAGCCTCTCCCCCGTCTGCCTCCACCCGAAGGGGAGGACCTCCACGGGAACGGGCATCCTCTCCCCCAGGAACCCCACCAGCTTGGTCCTGTCCACCGCTATCACCAGCTTCCCCGAGGCCAGGGCCAGGAGCTTCTCCCTGGTGTGCGCCCCCCCTCCACCCTTGAGGAGGTCCAGCTGGGGGCTAACCTCGTCCGCCCCGTCTATGGTGAGGTCCACCTCCAGGTACTCCTCCAGGCTCCCCACCCTGAGCCCCGCCCTCCTGCAGAGCTGCTCGGTGAGGCGGGAGGCTGGGACGAAGACGGCCCTCGGCCTCCTCTCCGCCAGCACCCCCACCACCTCCGCCACCGTGGTGCCTGAGCCCAGGCCCACCACCTGATCCCCCTCCACCAGCTCGGCCGCTCCCCTGGCCGCGTTCCTCTTCCACCTCAGCACCTCCTCCCTTCCCGGGCTGAGCCTTCCCAACTCCTCCCCTCCAGGACCCCTGGGGGTCCGTAAACCTCGGAGGGAGGGATTAAATAGGGTGTGGAGAAGAAGGGGAGGAGTCCATGAAGACCGTGCCCGTGCGGGAGATCATGACGGAAAACGTGGTCACGTGCACGCCGGAGACCAACGTGGCCAAGGCCGCCAGGCTGATGACCGAAAAGGGCGTGGGGTGCGTGGTGGTGACCAGGAACAGGAAACCGGTAGGGATCCTGACCGAGCAGGACATCCTCACCAAGGTGGTCAGCGCGGACCTGAAGGCCAGCAGGATAAAGGTGGGGGAGATCATGTCGAAGAAGCTCATCACCATAGAGGCGGACTCGGATGTGCTGGAGGCGGCCAGGATCATGACCAGGAACAAGATCAGGAGGCTTCCGGTGGTGAAGGGCGGGGTGCTGGCGGGAATCCTCACGGCCTCCGACATCGCCTCCTTCTCTCCGGGGATGGCGGAGGCCATCGAGCACCACGAGGTGCTGAGGGAGGAGGAGGTGAGCAGGAGCGTGTGCGAGCGGTGCGGCGAGGTCAAGGAGGGGCTCAGGCAGGTCAACGGGATGTGGCTGTGCGAGGACTGCGCCGAGAGCGAGACCTAAAAAAATAAAGGGG
>QNVD01000161.1 GCA_004347925.1 Hadesarchaea archaeon | reverse complement strand
TCACCCCCCGTCAGGTTCTCAATTAAAATCCAATTATTGTCACTGTCCCTGTAGATGTAGACCCCCACGTTTTCCCCGCTCGTGTGACCCTTCACCAGGATCACGTAGTTGTCGAAGCCCCCCGGAACCCCCACGAACCTGTGGATCACGCATAGCCGATCTTCGCTATTTTCTAGGATGTTTTCGTACCTTTCATCCACCTCCCTCAGGGCCTCCAGGTTGCCCAGGATGACCGAGTTCGAAAGGTTCTCCTCCTCGTCCACGTTGTCGTTCTCCTGAACTTGGAGGGTGGGTTCGCTTTCCTCCCAGAGCAGGTTCTCCCACCTCAGCCATCTCCCCCCGAAGGCTCTGGAGGTGAAGCGCCCCGAGGTGAAGCCCTGGCTCAGCCTCAGGGCATCATCCACGTTCTCCGTATTCTCGTGGATTCCCTGGGAGAAGTCGGCATTGAAGTTGTCCACGAAAACGGCCGGTGCCTCCACCCTCCCGATCCAGCCCTCCGCCTCCTCCCACCGGGCCGGAAGCTCCATCCCGCTCACCCATCCCTCCGTTTCCCTCCAATCTGCGGGGGAGGTAACGTAGGCGGACCATCCCTCCAGCGGGGACCAGGTGCAGATCCTGAACCAGCCCACCTGGGACCAGTTCTCGTTCCCGGCCCCGTCCACCGCCCTGACCTTCCAGTAGTAGATGCCCGGCGGGAAGGAGTTCTCCTCCGGGGTCTGGTACTCCGAGTCCTCCAGGTTTTCCGCGTGGAGGAGGGGGGAGGAGAAGCTGGGATCGCCGCTCACCACCAGCTCATACTGCACCCCGAAGATCTCCGGGAGGCCGCTCCAGTCGAACCTGGGCCTGTTCTCCCCCTCCGGGAAGGCGGAGCGGTTCTCGGGCCAGAGGAGGAGGGGAGCCCCCACCCAGGTGTCCACGGCGCAGGAGGCCTCCGCCTCGGCCTTGTTCTCCGCGTTCCCCGCCCAGTCATGGGCCAGGGAGTAGAACTGGTAGAACCCGTCCCCCTCGGGGCAGCTGAACACCCAGGACCAGGGACCCTCGGGCTCCAGGTTTTCCCCGAAGAGCTTCCACGGTCCCCAGGAGCAGTTGTCCTCCGAGTACCGGTACCAGAGCTCCACCTTCCTCACCCCGCTCAGATCCTCCGAGAGGTTCTCGGCGGTTATGAGGAAGGTGTAGGCATTAGTCAGATCCGGAAGGGTTCGGATGCGGGAGCGTGGGGCCACGGTGTCCACCACCAGTCTCCGATTCTCCGACCAGTTCTCGTTGCCCACGGCATCCCTTACCCTGACCCTCCAGTAGTAGACGTTGTCCGGGAGGGCCGGGGTGACCTCCCACCAGTTCTCGGAGATCCAGCCGTTTTCCCTCACCACGTTCTGGAAGAGGCTGTCGGTGGCCACCTGCACGTAGAACCCCACCGGCCTGGAAAGGTCCTGGACGTTCTCCCAGCTCAGGGTGGGTGTGTTGTCGTTCAGGTTCTCCCCCCTGGAGGGACGGAGGAGGAGGGGAGCGGCCACCCCCGTGTCCACCCTGAAGGACCACTGGTCGGACCAGGGTCCCTCGTTTCCGGCCGCGTCCCATGCCCTCACCCTCCAGTAATAAACATTGTCCGGGAGAGCGTTCTCCGCCGTGTGGGAGGTCCCCGCTATCCCCACCTTATCGTAGACCAGGGTGGAGAAGTCGCTGCGGGTGCTGATCTGGAGCCGGTAGGTCACCCCGGGGGGGTCGTACACCTCCACCCAGCGGAAGGTCGGGTTGCGGTTGTTCGTGTTC
>QNVD01000160.1 GCA_004347925.1 Hadesarchaea archaeon | reverse complement strand
TTGGTGACGTACTTGTTCCTCTTCTTGCCGGCCCTTATGGTCCGGCTGGACCCGCAGTGGGGACACCTCATCTTTCCTCTCCTTTTTCACCCCACGCCCCGACCCGGCCAAAGGGAATGGGAGGGCCCCTTTAAAAAATCACCTATCTCGAGGAAAACCCGGGTGCTCCGATGGTGTTAAGAGAGAGGAGGGGGAGGAAATCTTGATGCGCCGCCCCTACGTTATCATGAACGCCGCCATGACCCTGGACGGGAAGATCGCCACCAGGGAGGGGGACAGCAGGATCTCCTGCCCCGAGGATCTGGACAGGCTGCACAGGCTGAGGGCGGAGGTGGACGCCATCATGGTGGGGGCGGGAACCGTCCTCTCCGACGACCCCTCCCTGACCGTGAGGAGGGCCAGGGGAAGGAACCCCCTGAGGGTGGTGGTGGACGGGAAGGCCAGGATCCCCCCCACCGCCAGGGTGCTGGACGGCTCCTCCAGAACGCTGGTGGTGGTCTCCGGGAGGGCGCCGAAGAGGAGGGTGGAGGAGCTGAGGAGGAGGGGGGCGGAGGTGATGAGGGGAGGGGAGAAGGAGGTGGACCTTCCCCTCCTGCTGGAGGAGCTGGGAAGGAGGGGGGTGAGGAAGGTCCTGCTGGAGGGGGGATCCACCCTCAACTGGAACATGCTCTCCCTGGGCCTGGTGGACGAGGTGAGGGTGGCCGTCTCCCCCAGGATCGTGGGAGGGGAGAGGGCCAAGACGCTGGTGGGGGGGAGGGGGTTCGGGAAGGTGAGGGAGGGAATAGAGCTGGAGCTGAAGGGGGTGTCCAAGGTGGGGCGGGACCTCCTCCTCCTCTACAGGGTGAAGAGCTCCGGAAGGGTTTAAAGGCCGCCCTCCGAGAGGGAGAGATGCAGGCCTACATCCTCATCACGGCGGCCATAGGAAAGGTGCAGGCGGTGATGAAGGAGCTGAAGAAGGTCCCAGGGATCAAGTCGGCACACGTGGTCACCGGTCCCTACGACATCATAGCCTTCGTGGAAACCAAGGATCTGGCCTCACTGAGCAACACCGTGATAAAGGGGATTCACAGGCTCAAGGGCGTGGTGGACACCAACACGGCCATCGTGGTGGAGTTCTAGGCTCCGGAAAACCTGCCTCCTGCTTGGCCCGTCGGGCCGTGCCCGGCTGCCGTGACCCCTTTGGGTTCTTAACCGCCCCGGGAGGCGTCCTAGAGCAGGAACTCCAGCAGGAGGCGGTTCACCAGCTCCGGCTCCTCGTTCTGAACCCAGTGCCCGCAGTTCTCCAGGTAGACCGCCCTGTAGGGGCCCTCCACGAACTCCTCCGCCCTGCTCACCTCCACGGTCAGGAAGGCGTCCTCCTTCCCCCATATCACGAGGGTGGGGGTCTTCACCTTGGGCAGCTGCCTGAGGGGGCTTTCCGGACCGTTGGCCCGGTAGTAGTTGATGCCCGCCCGCAGGGCCCCTGGCTTGGACCAGGCCTCCACAAACCTCTCCAGATCCTCCTCGGTGAAGGCCGGCCTCACCGCCGTTCCCCTGAGCACCTCCTTCAGCACCGCGTAGTTGTCCGCCGCGAGGAAGCTCTCCGGCGCCTCCTCCCTCCTGAAGAAGGAGATGTACCAGCTCTTCCTGGACTGCTCCGGCGAGAGCCTGCCGGCCATCCGGGAGGGATGGGGTGCGTTGAGGATCGCCAGCTTCTCCGTCATCTCGGGGTGGAGGGCGGCGAAGGTCCAAGCGATCACCCCTCCCCAGTCGTGACCCACCACCATCCCCCTCCCCCCGCC
>QNVD01000016.1 GCA_004347925.1 Hadesarchaea archaeon | reverse complement strand
GGAGGCGGTGTTCGAGGGGGAGAGGGAAAAGGTGGAGGAGATGGTGGAGTTCTGCAGGAGGGGACCGCCCGGGGCCAGGGTGGATGGGGTGGAGGTGAGGTGGGAGGAGCCCAGGGGGGAGGAGGGCTTCAGGATAAGGTGGTGAGATGGAGGTGAGGCCCATAGCGGAGCTGATGGAGGAGATGCGCCGCAGGTACAGGAGGTATCCCTCCCTCCGGGCGGAGTGGAGGGTGCTGATGGGGGGAGACGATCACGGGTACGGGGATTTCTTCTTCCACGCCCCAAGACTGGGCCTCTGGCAGATCAAGGGGGAGATGATGAGCCCCTTCGAGCTCCTGGGTCTGGGGGCCAGGTTCTCCGTGAAGAGGATGGACGAGGAGATAAGGAGGGTCATGGAGGAGGGGGAGCCCGTCCCCTTCGGCCTGGCCTCCTTCCATCCCTCCTCCAGGAACAGGCTGGTGGTGGCCTCGGGGGTGGGTTGCCGGACCGAGTCCACCAGGAGGCTCTCCAGGCTCCTCCCTGGGCACGAGGGGGCGGAGAGGAGGATGAGGGAGGGGCTGGAGGAGCTCAAGAGGAGGATGGGGAGGGGAAAGGAGTACCTCTGAGCCGATGGAGGCCAACCCCTTCCAGCTGCTTCTGAAGCCCCTCAGGGAGCTGCTGCAGCAGAGGGGGTTCTCCCAGCCCACCCCTCCCCAGAGGGCCGCCATACCCCTCATCCTTCAGGGGAAGAACGTCCTCCTCATCGCCCCCAGCGGCTCGGGGAAGACCGAGGGCGCCTTCCTCCCCGTCCTCCACCTACTCCTCCTTTCCCAGCCCCGGGGGAGGGGGGTGAGGATACTGTACCTCACCCCCCTGAGGGCCCTCAACAGGGACATGCTGGAGAGGCTGGAGTGGTGGTGCAGGGCCCTCGACCTGAGGGTGGCCGTCAGGCACGGGGACACCCTCCCCTCCGAGAGGCAGAGGCAGGCCCTGGTCCCGCCCGACGTCCTCATCACCACCCCGGAGAGCCTCCAGATCCTCCTGGCGGGGAGGAGGCTCAGCTCCCACCTCAGGACGGTGGGGTGGGTGATCGTGGACGAGGTGCACGAGCTGGCGGACAACAAGAGGGGGGCCCAGCTCTCCCTCTCCCTGGAGAGGCTCCGGTCCCTCTGCGGGGAGTTCCAGGTGGTGGGGCTCTCCGCCACCATAGGTTCCCCGGAGGAGGTGGCCCGCTTCCTGGTGGGGAAGGGGAGGGAGTGCGAGATCGCGGACGTGAGCATGGCCAAGGAGATGGAGCTGAGGGTGGTCTACCCCAGGCCCACCGAGGAGGACAGGGAGCTGGCCTCCAGGCTCTACACCTTCCCGGAGGTGGCGGCCAGGCTCAGGGAGATGAGGAGGCTCATGGAGGCCCACGGCTCCACCCTCCTCTTCACCAACACCCGCCCCACCGCGGAGGTCCTGGCCAACAGGTTCAGGCTCTGGGACCTGAAGTTCCCCGTGAGCGTGCACCACGGCTCCCTCTCCAGCTTCTCCAGGGTGAGGGCGGAGAGGGGGCTGAAGGGAGGGGAGGTGAGGGGGCTGGTCTGCACCTCCTCCCTGGAGCTGGGGCTGGACATAGGGAGGGTGGACCTGGTGATCCAGTACAACTCCCCCAGGCAGGTCACCCGCCTCCTCCAGAGGGTGGGGAGGAGCGGCCACAGGCTGGGGGAGGTGGCGAAGGGAGTGGTGGTGGTGCAGGATCCCGACGACCTGCTGGAGTCCGTGGTCATCCTCTCCCACGCCAGGAAGGGGAGGCTGGAGCCGGTGAGGGTTCCGGAGAAGCCCCTGGACGTCCTCCTCCACTCCCTGAGCTCCCTTCTCCTCTCCCGCAGGAGGGTGGGGCTGGACGAGATCCTGGAGCTCTTCAGGAGGGCCTACCCCTTCAGGGGGCTGGAGGGGGAGGATCTGGTGAGGGTGGTGGAGTTCGCCCAGGGCCTCACCGGCAGGTTCCTCAGGCTCTCGGAGGACCGGAGGGAGGTGGAGAGGGCCGGTCCCCCCTCCAGGCTCTTCGGTTACTACTTCGAGAACCTCTCCATGATCCCCGACCTGAAGCAGTACCTGGTGGTGAACGACGAGAGCGGGGAGCCCGTGGGGATCCTGGACGAGTCCTTCCTGGCGGAGTACGGGGAGCCGGGGGTGAAGTTCACGCTGGGGGGGGAGATCTGGAGGATCGTGCAGGTCTTCGGCTCCAGGGTCTACGTCAGGAGGGACGAGGATCCGGTGGGGGCGGTTCCCAGCTGGATAGGGGAGGAGATCCCGGTGCCCTTCTCCGTGGCCCAGGAGGTGGGGAGGATCAGGAGGAGGGTGGAGGAGGCCTTCCTCTCCGGGAGGGGGGAGGGGGAGATCAGGGCGGAGCTGGCGAGGGAGTACGGGGTGGAGGAGAGGGAGCTGGAGGTTCCCCTTTCGGAGATGCTCTCCCAGCTCAGGGAGGGCCTCCCCCTCCCCACCGACCGGAGGGTGGTGGTGGAGAAGGTGGGGGAGTTCTGCGTGGTGGGGGCCTGCTTCGGGACCCTGGTGAACCGGACCCTCTCCAGGTTCCTGGCCCAGGGGCTCTCCTCCGAGCTGGTGGAGACCGTGGCCTCCAGCGTGGACCCCTACAGGATCGTCCTCCGCTCCCCTTCGCTGGATCCGGAGAGGGTGGCCCGGAGGCTCAGGGAGGGGAGGGCGGAGGAGCTGAGGGAGACGGTGGAGGGCAGCAGGTTCTTCAGGTGGAGGCTGGCGCAGGTGGCCAGGAGGATGGGGGTGCTGAGGAAGGAGGTGGAGCTCACCCACTCCCTCCTGGACAAGCTCATGGTCTCCCTGAAGGGTACTCCGGTCTTCGAGGAGACCTTCAAGGAGGTGGTGCAGAAGGACCTGGACCTGGAGAGGGCGAGGGAGGTGCTGGACCTCCTGCGCTCGGGGGAGATCGAGGTGAGGTCGGTGGGGGAGAGGGACCATCCCACCCCCCTCTCCGCCCAGGTCTGGAGGGGGCACCACCTGGGCCTGGAGCCGGCCGTTCCGGGGAGGCTGAAGCTCCTGGCGCTGGCCTCCGCCAGGGCCAGGCTGCTGGGGGAGGTCAGGACCTTCGCCTGTGTCTCCTGTCGGTCCTGGTTCAGGGAGATGCCCCTGCACGAGCTGGAGGAAAGGCCCACCTGCCCCTCCTGCGGGAGCGCGGAGATAGGGATGGTGGAGGAGCCGGAGGAGGAGGTGAGGAAGGCGGCGGAGCTGGCGGAGAGGGGGAGGGAAAGCGAGGTCTGGAGGAGGGTGGTGGAGAGCTCCAGGCTCCTCTCGAAGTACGGGAGGATAGCCGCCCTGGCGCTGGCGGGGAGGCACCTCACCCCCAAGGCGGCGGAGGAGATCCTGAGGAGGGAGAGGGAGTTCTCCTCCTCCTTTCTGGAGCTGGTGCTGAGGAAGGAGCGGGAGGAGATGCTGAGGAGGTGGGGGAAGTAAAAGCCCGGCCCCGGAGGGATGGAGTGGAGGATCTGAGGGAGGTGCTGGTGGTGGGGGTGAACGCCAGACCCGTGGTGAGGTCGGCCAAGGCCCTGGGCCTGCGGGTGTGGGCGGTGGACAGGTTCAGGGACATGGATCTCTGCAGCCTGGCGGAGGGGGTCCTTCCCCCTCCCCCCTCTTCCCCGGGGGAGAGGGTGGACTGGAGGGGGCTGTGCCTCAGGGTGCTGGAGGAGAGGGAGGTGGATGCCGTCCTCTGTACCTCCGGGATGGAGCATCAGCCCCACCTCCTGAGGGAGCTGGAGAGCAGGGGGCTGCTCGTGGGCAATTCCTGGGAGAGAATGGAGAGGGCGAGAAGGGATCTCTTCCGTGCGGCCTCCCGGCTGGGCATCCCCTTCCCCCCCACGGAGGAGGCCGGGAGCCCCGAGGAGGCCGGGGAGAGGGGGGAGGAGCTGGGCTATCCCGTGGTCCTGAAGCCCCTGAGGGGAGGAGGGGGAAGGGGGATAGTGCTGGCGCGCTCCAGGGGGGAAGCGGAGAGGGGCTTCGGGGCGGCCTCCTCGGGAAGGGGGAGGGTGCTGGTGCAGAAGTACGTGGAGGGCAGGAACGCCAGCGCCAGCCTGATGTGCGGGGGGGAGGAGGCGGTATGCCTGACCGTGAACGAGCAGCTGATAGGGGACCCCTCCCTGGGTGCCCCCGGCCCCTTCTACTACTGCGGAGGGACGGTTCCGCTGGAGGGGGAGGGGGTGGGGAGGGTGAGGGAGTACGCGGAGGCGCTGGGGTCGGAGCTGGGGCTGGTGGGGAGCAACGGGCTGGA
>QNVD01000159.1 GCA_004347925.1 Hadesarchaea archaeon | reverse complement strand
AGCTTCTGTGGGCGCTCGGCTATCCCAGGGGAAAGAAGACGACGGCCGATCTCCTCCTCCCGAGGTGGCTGCTCAGGCTCCCCAGGTGGCTGAAAAGGCTGTTCCTCGCCTCCTACTTCGGGGCAGAGATGTCCAAGCCGAAGGCCCCGAACGGGTACCACTTCTACATGCCGGAGGTGAAGCTGGCCAGGGAGAAAGGGAGGGAGAAAAACGCCCTGAGGTTCCTGCGGCAGCTGCAGGGGATGCTGGAGGAGTTCGGGGTCTCCTCCACCGTTTCCGTGGCCGAAGAGACCGGTGACCGCACCACCCTCAGGCTGCTGATCGGGGAGAGGCCGGAGAACCTGATCAACCTCTGGTCCAAGGTAGGCTACGAGTACAACAGGAGGCGGAGGGAGCTTTCCCTGGCGGCGGTCGTCTACCTGAGGATGAAGCTGGCCCTCGCGAGGGAAAGGGCGCGGGCCAGGGGGGAAATCCGAAGGGAGAGGGGGAGGAGCCAACCTGAGGAGCTGCTGGAGAGGTACGGGGGCCTCGTCAACAGGAGGTTCATCGAGAGGAGCCTGTACGGGGAAAGTGAGGGGGTCCGGGTGCCAAGGGATTTCATGAGGTTCGAGGAGTTCGTGAGGAGGTTCTCGGAGGGTGAGGTGGTCTACGATCGAATCGTGGGAATCGAGGAGGTGGAGCATGAAGGACCGGTGTACGATCTCACCGTGGCGGACGAGCACCACAACTTCGTGGCGGACGGCTTCGTGGTTTCGAACTGCGGGGTCCGCCTGCTGCGCACCGACCTCCGGAAGGAGGAGGTGATGCCCAGGCTCAAGGACCTCGTCGAGACCCTCTTCCGCAACGTGCCCTCCGGTCTGGGGAGCACGGGACACGTCAGGCTCACCCCCTCGGAGCTGGATCAGGTGCTGGAGAGGGGGGCGAGGTGGGCGGTGGAGAAGGGGTTCGGTTGGGAGGAGGACCTGGAGAGGCTGGAGGAGGGGGGGTGCATGGAAGGGGCCGACCCGGGCAAGGTGAGCGGGGAGGCCAAGAGGAGGGGCTTCCCCCAGCTGGGCAGCCTGGGGAGCGGCAACCACTTCCTGGAGGTGCAGGTGGTGGACAGGATCTACGACGGGGAGGTGGCCCGCAGGTTTGGCATAGAGGAGGAGGGGCAGGTGACGGTGATGGTCCACACGGGCTCCAGGGGGCTTGGGCACCAGGTGTGCTCCGACTACCTGAGGACCATGGAGAGGGCCGTCAGGCAGTACCGGCTGGAGCTGCCGGACAGGGAGCTGGTGAGCGTCCCCTTCACCTCCCCCGAGGGGCAGGCCTACTTCTCAGCCATGAAGTGCGCCGCCAACTACGCCTGGGCCAACCGTCAGATGATCACCCACTGGATAAGGCAGAGCTTCGAGCAGGTCTTCCGCAGGGGGGCGGACGCCCTGGGCCTCAGGGTGATCTACGACGTGGCCCACAACATAGCCAAGCTGGAGGAGCACCGGGTCAACGGGGAGAGGAGGAAGGTGGTGGTGCACAGGAAGGGGGCCACCAGGGCCTTCCCGCCAGGGCACCCGCAGGTGCCCTCCCCCTACCGGGAAGCGGGGCAGCCCGTGATCATCCCCGGAGACATGGGGACGGCCTCCTACCTCCTGGTGGGGACGGAGAGGGCCATGGAGGAGAGCTTCGGCTCCACCGCCCACGGGGCCGGCAGGCACCTTTCCAGGACGGCCGCCCTCAAGCAGTTCAGGGGGGAGGAAATAAGGGGGAAGCTGGGGGAGAGGGGGATCTACGTGAGGGCCGCCAAGCTCTCCGTGATAGCGGAGGAGGCCCCGGAGGCCTACAAGGACATAGACAGGGTGGTGGAGGTCACCCACCGGGCGGGCCTCTCCCTGAAGGTGGCCAGGCTCACCCCCCTCGGGGTGGCCAAGGGCTGATGAGCTCCCTCTCCGTTCTGCTCCCCTCCTCCCTGGTTTCCGACGCCAGGAGCCCCCTGGAGAAGACCGTGAAGCTGGGGATGGTGGCCCGCGCCCTGGCCATCTTCAGGGTGGACGAGGTGGTGATCTACCGGGACAGGGACCCCCACGTCAAGGATCACCGGGGGGAGATGGAGTTCATAAGCACGGTTCTCAGGTACGCTGAGACCCCCCAGTACCTCAGGAAGCTCCTCTTCCCCAAGCTGGAGGCCCTCAGGTACGTGGGGCTGCTACCCCCCCTGCGCACCCCCCACCATCCCCTCCAGGGGGAGAAGAGCGGGGAGGGGGACTTCAGGGAGGCCGCGGTCCTCGGGGCGGAAAGGGGCAGGAGCCTGCTGGAGCTGGGGCTGGAGGAGAAGGGGGTGGTGGAGAGGAGGCTGGAGGTGGGAAGCAGGGTGACCGTGAGGCTGGGGAAGAAGGAGGGGGGGCTCTGGAGGGTGGAGGTCGTGCCCAGGGAGAGCACGGGGGAGTACTGGGGGTACAGGGTGCTGGAGAGGGAAAGCCTCTCGGAGGCCGTGAAGAGGTATGAGGCTTACTTTAAAATAGGAACGTCTAGATACGGTAAAAAATTGGAGGAGCTGAGAAGGAGCCTGAGGGAGATGAGACCCGAGCGCCTCATGGTGGCCTTCGGAGGGCCCTACGGCGGCCTTTCCTCCATATGCGAGAGGGAGGGAAGGAGAGTGGAGGAGCTCTTCCACCTGGTGGTGAACACCCTCCCCGGGCAGGGAACGGCCACGGTGAGAACGGAGGAGGCCCTCCTGGCCACGCTGGCCCTCCTGCGGGCGGAGGTGGAGTGAGTGGGAAGGAAGGCGCACCGACCGAGGAGGGGCTCCCTGGCCTACACCCCCAGGGTCAGGGCTCCCTCCCCCCTGCCCCACATCAGGTCCTGGCCCGAGCGGGAGGAAACCCGCCTGCTGGGCTTCGCGGGGTACAAGGCGGGAATGACCCACGTCTTCTACCTCGACGACAGGAAGACCAGCCCCACGGCGGGGAAGGAAGTCTTCTCCCCCGCCACCGTGATCGAGGCCCCTCCCCTCAGGGTGTGGGGGCTCCGCCTGCTGGGGAGGACCAGCCGGGGGCTGAAAACGCTCACCGAGGTCTGGGCCGAGAACCTCCCCAAGGAGCTGGGAAGGGTGCTCAGCCTCCCCAAGAAGAGCGATCCCGAGAGGATGAAGAGGGCGGAGGAGCTGGTGAGGGAGGGGAAGGTGGAGGAGGTGAGGGTCCTGGCCTGCACCCAACCCGAGCTGTGCTCCGGACCCAAGAAGAAGCCGGACGTCCTGGAGCTGGGGGTGGGAGGGAAGGACGTGGGCTCCAAGTGGGAGTACGCCAAGAGCCTGCTGGGCAAGGAGGTGAGGGCCTCCGAGGTCTTCAAGCCCGGGGAGTACGTGGACGTCACGGCCATCACCAAGGGCAAGGGATTCCAGGGACCGGTCAAGAGGTGGGGGGTCAAGATCCTCCCGAGAAAGACGGACGAGGGGAGGAGACAGGTGGGAACGCTGGGACCCTGGACCCCGGCCAGGATCATGTGGACGGTCCCCGCCGCGGGGCAGATGGGCTATCACCAGAGAACGGAGCTCAACAAGCGCATCCTGAAGATAGGGAGGGGGGAGGAGATAACCCCCAAGGGCGGCTTCAAGAGGTGGGGGCCCGTCAGGAGCGATTACGTGCTGGTGGCGGGATCCCTCCCAGGGCCCACCAAGAGGCTGGTCCACCTGCGCCTGGCCAGGAGGATGCCTGAGGCCGGAGGGGTTCCCACCCTGACCTACGTGGCCAGCACGGGGGCTGGAGGATGAGCTGGAGGGTGAAGGTTCCCGTCTTCTCCCTGGAAGGGAGTCCCGTCGGGGAGCTGGAGCTCCCGGAGTTCTTCCAGGAAGAGTACAGGCCCGACCTGATCAGGAGGGCCGTCCTCTCCTCCCAGACGGCGCGCCTCCAGCCCAAGGGCGTGGATCCCATGGCGGGAAAGCGCACCTCCGCCGAGACCTGGGGAAAGGGGTACGGGGTGGCCAGGGTGCGCAGGGTGAAGGGCAGGGGATACCCCGCGGCGGGCAGGGGGGCCTTCGCCCCCCACACGGTGGGGGGGAGGAGGGCCCACCCGCCCAAGGTGGAGAAGGTCCTGAAGGAGAGGATCAACAGGAAGGAGAAGAGGCTGGCCCTCCGCTCCGCCGTGGCGGCCACGGCCAGGGCTGAGCTCGTGCGCTCCAGGGGCCACCTGACGGAGGGGGTGCCCTCCCTGCCCCTGGTGGTGGAGGACAGGCTGGAGGAGCTCTCTGAGACCAAGAGGGTGAAGGAGGTCTTCCAGAAGCTGGGCCTCTGGAAAGAGGTGGAGAGGGTGTCCAGCGGGATCAAGATCAGGGCGGGGAGGGGGAAGATGAGGGGGAGGAGGTACAGGAGCCCCGTGGGGCCGCTGGTGGTGGTCTCGAAGGATAGGGGTATAAAGAAGGGGGCGGGAAACCTCCCGGGGGTGAAGGTGGTGGAGGCCAGAAACCTGGGGGTGGAGGACCTGGCCCCGGGGGGGATGCCCGCCAGGCTAACCGTCTGGACCCCCTCCGCCCTGCAGGAGCTGGGGGAGAGAGTGTGAAGGACCCGCACAAGGTGATCCTCTACCCCCTGGCCACCGAGAAGGCCGTCAGGCTCATAGAGAGGGAGAACAAGCTCACCTTCGCGGTCTCCCCCGACGCCAACAAGACGGACGTCAAGAGGGCGGTGGAGCTCCTCTACGGGGTGGAGGTGGAGAGCGTGAGGATGGAGAGGGAGCCGGGGGGGAGGAAGAGGGCCTACGTCAGGCTGACCCCAAGGTTTAATGCGGATGAGGTGGCATCCAAACTTGGGGTGATCTGATGGGGAAGATCATAAGGGCGCAGAGGATAGGCAAGGGCTCACCCACCTACCGGTCCAAGAGCTGGAGGAGGGTGGGGGAGGTGAAGCTCCCCCCCTTCAAGGCCAGCAGGGGAACGGTGGTGGACCTGGTGCACGAGCCGGGGAGGGGTTACCCCCTCATGCTGGTGAAGTTCAGGGAAGGGTTCAGCGTGGTGCTGCCCGCCCCAGAGGGGATAAGGGTGGGGGAGGAGATAGAGTGCGGGGCCGGGGCGGAGAACAGGGCGGGCAACATCAAGCCCCTGGCCGAGATACCGGAGGGGACCAAGATCTTCAACATCGAGGCCCTGCCCGGGGACGGGGGCAAATTCGTCAGGACCTCGGGATCCCACGGCATCCTGATCGCCAAGGAGGCGGGGAGGGCCATGGTGCAGCTCCCCTCGGGGGAGATAAGGGCCTTCGACCTCCGCTGCCGGGCGGTGATAGGCACGGTTTCTGGAGGAGGGAGAACGGAGAAGCCCTTCCTGAAGGCGGGGAAGAAGTATCACGCCATGCTGGGCAAGGGCAAGCCTTATCCGAGGGTGAAGGGAGTGGCCATGAACGTGGTGGACCATCCCTTCGGGGGGGGAAGGGGGAGGCACGCCGGGAGGCCCAAGATAGTCTCCAGGAGGGCTCCACCCGGGCAGAAGGTGGGCCTGATAGCCGCCAGGAGGGTGGGCAAGAGGTAGGAGCATGCCCAAGAAGTTCACCTACCGCGGGTACACCCTGGAGGAGCTGAAGAAGCTCTCCCTGGAGGAGTTCGCCAAGCTCCTCCCCTCCCGCCAGCGCCGGAGCCTCCTCAGGATGCTCAGGGGAACCCATCCGGAGGCCAGGAAGCTACTGGCCAAGGTGAGGAAGCTCTCCAAGAAGGGGAACGGGGAAACCATCATCCGGACCCACCGGAGGGAGATGATCATCGTTCCGGAGATGGTGGGGCTCAAGTTCGGGGTCTACAACGGGAAGGAGTTCGTGGTGGTGGAGGTGAAGCCGGAGATGATAGGGCACAGGCTGGGGGAGTTCAGCCAGACCAGGAAGAAGGTGGTGCACGGGGCACCCGGGATAGGGGCCACCCGTAGCTCGATGTTCGTTCCCCTGAAGTGATGGGATGCCGAGGTTCGGTTACTCCTGCAAGGTGGAGGAACCCTGCGCCAGGGCCATGGGCAAGGAACTGAGGATCTCCCCCAAGGACGCGGTGGAGATCTGCAGGGAGATAAGGGGGATGGGGCTCCGGGAGGCCCAGTCCTACCTCCAGGAGGTGGCGAAGGGAAAGAGGGCGGTCCCCTTCCGGAGGCACGCCAAGAAGGTGGCCCACCACCGGGGAACGGGGGGGGCGGGGGCCTACCCCGTCAAGGCGGCTAAGGCCATCCTGCAGGTGCTCAAGAACGCGGAGGCCAACGCCGTCTACAAGGGGCTGAACACGGAGAAGCTGAGGGTGGTGCACGCCAGCGCCAGCAAGGGAATAACCCTCCCCGGCATCCTCCCCCGGGCCTTCGGCAGGGCCACCCCCTACAACAAGCCCCTGACCAACGTGCAGATCGTTCTGAAGGAGGCCTGAACCTGAGGGTGGACAAGCTCTTCGTGAAGAGGGCCATGGACCTGGCGGAACTGAACGGGTACCTGGAGAAGGAGCTGGAGCACGCGGGGTACGGGGGGATGAGCCTCAGCCGGGTGCCCACGGGCACCAGGATCACCCTCTACGTGGAGAGACCGGGGGCCGTCATAGGGAAGAAGGGGAAGAGCGTGCAGGAGCTCACGGACGAGCTAGGCAAGAGGTTCAAGCTGGAGAACCCCCAGGTGGAGGTGGTGGGGATAGAGAAGCCGGAGCTTAACGCCTCCATCATGGCCAAGAGGATAGCCTTCGCCCTGGAGAGGGGGGCCCACTTCCGGTCCCTGGGCTACACCTTCATGCACAGGATCATGGAGGCCGGGGCCAGGGGGGTGGAGATCGTGATCTCAGGCAAGCTGGGGGGGGAGAGGGCCAAGAGGTTCAGGTTCTACCAGGGGTACCTGAGCAAGGCGGGGGAGCCCGCCCACAGGCTGGTGAGCCACGGCTTCGCCTACGCTAAGCTCAAGCCGGGGGTGGTGGGGGTGAAGGTCAGGATCATGCCGCCCGTCCCCACCCCGGATGAGATAAGGATTAAAACCGAAACCCCCAAAACGGAGGAAACCCCGACGGAAAAGGCGGAGGGAGAGAGTGGCGGTGCTGAGGGCGGATGAGGTCAGGAGCATGAACCTGGAGGAGGCGAAGGCCAAGCTGAGGGAGCTCCGGGCCGAGCTGGCCAGGGAGAGGGCGATCAGGAGGGGGGGAGGCTCCTCGGAGAACCCCATGAGGGCCAGGGAGCTCAGGAGGGCCATAGCAAGGATTTTAACTGTGATAAGAGAAAAGGAAAGGGTGAGAGTTCCATAATGCCGGGGATTTGTCCACGCTGCGGCCTTCCCACCGAGCTCTGCGTTTGCGGTGAGATCTCCCGGGAACAGCAGAAGATTTCGGTCTACTCGGAAACCCGCAAGTTCGGGAAGGTGGTGACGGTGATCGAGGGGCTGGACGAGAAGAAGAGCGACCTGAAGGAGCTCCTGAAGAAGCTGAAGAGCAGGATGGCCTGCGGTGGCACGATAAGGGAGAGGGGGCTGGAGCTGCAGGGGGACCACAAGGACAAGATAAAGGAGGTCCTGGTGGAGCTGGGCTTCCTGCCCGAGTCCATCGACGTGATAGGGTAGATGCCCCTTCTACCCTCCAACCTGGCCAGGCACGAGCTGATAGGGCTTGAGGTGGAGATCCTGGAGAGCAGGGACCCCGGCCTGAGGGGGCTGAGGGGGAGGGTGGTGGACGAGACCAAGAACATGCTTAAAATAAGGGTGGGGGGAAAGGTAAAAAGCGTGCCGAAGTCCATAGTCTACCTGAGGTTCATCCTGCCGGAGGGAGAAGAGGTGAGGCTGGAAGGGAAGGAACTGGTGGCGAGGCCCGAGGAAAGGGTGAGGAGAGCATGAAGAGCGTGCTGGGGGTGAAGCCGCCGGAGGCGACCTGCTCCGATCCCCGCTGCCCCTTCCACGGCAACCTGTCGGTGAGGGGCAGGGTGCTGGAGGGGACGGTGGTGAGCGACAAGAGGGCGAAGACCGTGACGGTGGAGATCCCGCGCGTGCAGAGGGTGAGGAAGTACGAGAGGCTGGAGAAGAGGACCTCCAGGATCCACGCCCACAACCCGCCCTGCCTCAACGCCAGGGTGGGGGACAGGGTGAAGATAGCGGAGTGCCGCAGGCTGAGCAAGACCAAGGCCTTCGTGGTGATAGCCAAGGAGGGGGGCTGAGATGGGAAAGAGGGCGGGAGGAATCATGGCCACGGGCATGGCCGCCCCCGTCCGCGCGCTGCCCATAGGGGCCAGGTTGGTCTGCGCGGACAACACGGGAGCGAAGGAGGTGCAGATCATCTCCGTGGTGGGCCTGAGGGGGGCCAGGAGGAGGCTGGTCTCCGCCGGGGTGGGGGACCAGGTGGTGGTCTCGGTGAAGAAGGGGACGCCCGAGCTGAGGAAGCAGATCGTGCGGGCCGTGGTGGTGAGGCAGAGGAAGCCCTACAGGAGGGCGGACGGCCTCAGGGTAAAGTTCGAGGACAACGCCGTGGCCATCATCGCCCCCGACGGCTCTCCCAAGGGCTCGGAGATAAGGGGGCCCATAGCCAAGGAGGCCGCCGAGCGCTGGCCGAAGCTGGCGGGGATAGCCGCTATGGTGATCTGAGTGAAGAGCAAGAAACCGGGGAAGCAGAGGCTCAGGCTCCACACCCTCCCCCTCCACCGCCGCCACCGCCTCCTCTCCGCCACCCTCAGCGAGGAGCTCAGGAAGAAGTACGGGAGGAGGTCCCTCCCGGTGAGGAAGGGGGACAGGGTCAGGGTCCTCAGGGGGGACTTCCGGAACCTGGAGGGTGAGGTGCTGGAGGTGGATACGAAGAGGGTGGCGGTGATGGTGCAGGGGGCCTCCGTGAGGAAGGCCGACGGCTCGGAGGTCCCCAGGCCCATTCACCCCTCCAACCTCATGATCCTGAAGCTAGCCCAGGACAAGGAGAGGGAGAAGGCCCTGGCCCGCACCTCCGCCGGCTGACCCGGGGCGTAAAGCTCCACCCACTGGGTCTCCCGGGGGCTCCGAGGGGAAAGCCCAACCGGGACTCAGGCACGTCGGAAGCTGGGCTGAATTCCCTCCCGCTAACGGCCCTCCCCGGGAGGCGGGGCGGGGGCCTTGAGGTATTGGGGGCACATCTCCAAAGGGCGGTAGGGGTGAAGGGGCAGGGGGCATCGAGGAGAAGGCAGCGGCATCCGGAGTCCTTCCTCGTGCGGTAGGGGCAGTCCTCCACCCTTCGCATCTTCCCTTCATGCAACACTCCGGATATAAGCCCCTGAGGAGAACGCTCCCCCTGGGAGGTTCCGGGTTCCGACCTTCAACACGAGCTCAGGGAAGATGGGGCGCTTGGGGGGGTTAGGTGCCTTAAAAGGAGGGCCTGTCCCCTGCTCAAAGGGAGCCAGGGGCCCGGGGCAAACGGATAAGAAATCCCGTCCCCTAGAGGGGAGATGCGAGTGGAACTCCACACCCACTCCCTCCTCAGCGACGGGGCGGTGCTCCCGGTGGAGCTGGCCAGGAGGGCGGAGGCCAAGGGTCACGCGGCCCTGGCCATCACCGACCACGTCGACCCCTCCAACCTGGAGACCCTCCTTCCCGCGCTGCTCAGGGCGGCGGAGGAGGTGAACCGGAACATGGGGATCAGGCTCCTGCCGGGCGTGGAGCTCACGCACCTGCCCCCCTCCAGCATCGGGAGGATGGCCAGGAGGGCGAGGAAGCTGGGGGCCGCTCTGGTGGTGGTGCACGGGGAGAGCCCGGTGGAGCCCGTTCCCCCGGGAACCAACGAGGCCGCCCTGAGCTGCGGGGAGGTGGACCTTCTGGCCCACCCGGGCTTCCTCACCAGGGAGCTGGCGGGGAAGGCGGGGAAGGCGGGGGTGTACCTGGAGCTCACCTCCAGAAGGGGGCACTCCCTCACCAACGGCTGGGTGGCCAGGGTGGCCCTGGAGGAGGGATGCAAGCTCCTGGTGAACTCCGACGCCCACGAACCTGAGGACCTCCTCACCCAGGAGGAGGCCAAAAGGGTGGCCCTGGGGGCGGGACTGGAGGAAAGGGAGGCCGAGAGGGCCGTGACGGAGAACCCCCGGGAGCTGCTGAAGAGGCTGGGGTATTGAGGCTCCTCTCCGGGAGGGCGAGGGAGTTCCTGAGGTCGGGGAAACCCTACCCCTTCGCCGAGGAGTACGGGAGGAGGAGGGGGCTGATCAACCTGGCCTCCAACGAGAGCCCCTTCGGCCCCTCCCCCCTCGTCCTGAGGGCCCTGAGGGAGGCCCTCCCCTCGGTGGGCTTCTACCCCGACCCGCGCTCCGGTGAGCTGAGGAGGGCCGTGGGGAGGTACGTGGGACTCTCGGAGGAGGAGGTGCTGGTGGGGAACGGCTCGGACGAGCTCATGGATCTCCTCTGCAGGGCCCTCCTGGACCCCGGCGACCGCGTCCTCCTTCCCCTCCCCTCCTTCAGCTTCTACGAGACCGGGGTGAGGCTCAGCGGGGGGGTTCCCCTCTTCTACACCGGGAGGGACCTGGAGTGGGACCCCCGGGAGCTGATCTCCCTCTGCCGGAGGGTGAAGATGGTCTTCCTGGGGAGGCCGAACAACCCCACGGGGGGCTGCCTGCCCGAGGAGGCGGTGGAGGGGATGCTGGAGACGGGGACCGTGGTGGTGGTGGACGAGGCCTACGTGGAGTTCTCCTCGCTGGGGTCCCTGGCCAGGTGGGTGAGGGGGAGGGAGAACCTGGTGGTGCTCAGGACCTTCTCCAAGGCCTTCGGCCTGGCGGGGCTAAGGGTGGGGTACCTGCTGGCCGATCCGGGGCTGGTCTCGGCGATGGAGCGCCTGCGCCAGCCCTTCAACGTGAACAGGCTGGCCCAGGTGGCCGCCCTGGCCGCCCTCAGGGACAGGGGGTACCTCAGGAGGGTGGTGGAGGAGGTGAGGAGGGAGAGGGAGCGCCTCAGGGGAGAGCTCGTCCGCCTGGGCCTCAGGGTCCTGCCCTCCGAGGCCAACTTCCTCATGGCCAACACCTCCCGGCTGGGGCTCACGGCCACCGGGCTCTGCCGGGAGCTCCACAGGAGGGGTATCCTGATAAGGGACCTCTCCTCCTTCAGGGGCGCGGGGAGGGAGTGGGTGAGGATAACGGTGGGGAGAAAAGAAGAAAACGAAAGACTCATAGAAGCCCTCGGGAAGTTGAGGAGGTGAGGGAATGAAGCTCACCATGAGNGTGCCGAAGGGGCACCTGGAGGAGCCCACGGTCAGGCTGCTCCAGAACTCCGGCATAGGGGTGGTGGGGAGGGACGGGAGGCAGCTCTTCTGCCGCACCCACGACCCCGAGCTGGAGCTGGTCTTCGTGAGGGCGGAGGACATCCCGGACTTCGTGGCCGAGGGTGCCACGGAGCTGGGCATCACGGGGTACGACCTGGTCTGCGAGAGCGGGAGGGAGGGGGAGGTGGTGGAGCTCCTGGACCTGGGATACGGCTTCACCAGGATGGTGATAGCCTCCCCCGAGGGCTCGGGGATAAGCTCCCCCTCGGACTACCGCCCGGGTCTCAGGGTGGCCACCGAGTTCCCCAACCTCACCCGCCGCTACTTCTCCCAGAAGGGGGTGGAGGTGGAGGTGGTCAACCTGACCGGGGCGGCCGAGATCGCCCCCCTGATAGGGGTGGCCGACCTGATCGTGGACGTGACCAGCACGGGGACCACCCTGCGCACCCACCGCCTGAGGGTGGTGGACACCATCCTGGAGAGCACCGCCAGGCTGGTGGCGAACCCGCGGAGCCTGAAGGAGAAGGGGGAGAAGATAGAGGAGATCAGGACGGCCCTGAGGAGCGCCAAGGAGGCGGAGGGGAAGAAGCTGCTCCTCCTCAACCTCCCGGAGGGGAGGCTGGAGGAGGTGAAGAGGCTGCTCCCGGGGATGGCCGGTCCCACCGTCTCCAGGGTGGAGGCCAAGGAGCCCATGCTGGCCGTGCAGGCGGTGGTGAGGGAGGAGGAGGTGTACAGGCTGGTGAGGGAGCTCAAGAAGGTGGGGGGAAGGGACATCCTGGTCCTCCCCATAGAGCGCGTTCTCCCCTAGGTGCGGGCCTTGCTGGTGATTCCCAGCGTGGACGTCCTGGGGGGGAGGTGCGTGAGGCTGAGGGGGGGAAGGGAGGAGGAGAAGAGGGNGTACGGGGACCCGCTGGAGTGGGCCAGGAGGTGGGAGGAGGAGGGGGCCAGCCTGCTCCACGTGGTGGACCTGGACGCGGCCCTGGGGAGGGGGAGCAACCGGGAGCTCCTGCTCCGGCTCCTGAGGGGGAGGAGGGCCAGGGTGCAGGTGGGAGGGG
>QNVD01000158.1 GCA_004347925.1 Hadesarchaea archaeon | reverse complement strand
TGCCACCTGCTCCGCCCCTCGGAGAAGAAGGGGCTGGATGACCCCCTGGCCCCCAGGATGGTGGACGAGCTGGTGGAGGCGCTGGGGTGCGAGAGCGTGGACTACCCCAGCAGGCTCATGTGCTGCGGGGCGGGGGGAGGGGTGAGGTCGGCCTTCCTGAAGTACTCGCTGGAGTTCACCCGGAAGAAGCTCAGGGAGCTGAGGGAGAGGGGGGTGGACTGCCTGGTGGACGTCTGCTCCTTCTGCCACCTCCAGTTCGACAGGGGGCAGAAGGAGATAGAGGAGCTCTTCGGGGAGACCTTCGGAATGCCGGTGGTGCACTACTCCCAGCTCCTGGGCCTGGCCCTGGGCCTGGCCCCCCCGGAGCTGGGGTTCGACCTCCATGCCGTTTCCTGCGATCCCCTCCTGAGGAAGCTGGGCCTCTAGAAAAATTTTTTAGAGGAGGAAGGGGTGGGGAGAAGATGCGAAAGGTGGCGGTGGTGGGGATAGGGCACACCAAGTTCGGGAAGTGGGAGAACCGGACGGCGGTGGAGCTCTTCGCGGAGGCCGCCCGGCAGGCCCTGGAGGACGCCGGGGCGGAGGGGAAGGAGGTGGAGGCCCTCTTCGTGGGCTCGGCCCTCCCCGACTTCGGGGAGGGACAGGCCATGATTCAGACCCAGTGCCGGGCGGAGCTGGGGCTGGGGCTCATCCCCTCCACCAGGTTCGAGGGCGCCTGCGCCTCCTCCACCGTGGCGATCAGGGACGCCTGCATGTGGGTGGCCTCGGGCCAGTACGATCTGGTGCTGGCGGGGGGAACGGAGAGGGTGATACCGATGGGCACCCCCCTGGCCACCAGAACCTTCGCCATGGCCCTGAACGCCTACCAGGAGGTTCCGGCCGGTCTGACCTTTCCGGGGGTCTTCGCGCTGGTGGCCAGGCTCTACTCCAGGGTCTACGGGATACCTCTGGAGAGGCTGAGGGAGCAGATGGCCCACGTGGCGATACAGAACCACCGGCACGGGGCCAGGAACCCGCTGGCGCAGTTCTACGGGAAGTACGAGAACCTGAGGGTGGAGGAGGTCCTGAGCTCCAGGATGGTCTGCGATCCCCTGACCCTGCTGGACTGCTGCCCCTTCTCCGACGGGGCGGCGGCCGTGGTGCTCTGCGCGGAGGAGAAGGCCAGGAGGTACACGGACACCCCGGTTTACATCCTGGGGACGGGGCAGGGAACGGGGGGGCCCATGGGGCTCTTCGAGGAGGAGCTGGTGAAGCCGCCCTCCAGGGTGTTCTCCGCCAGGATGGCCTTCAGGAAGGCGGGCTTGGAGCCCAAGGACATCCAGGTGCTGGAGCTGCACGACTGCTTCACCCCCGCGGAGATCGTGGCCCTGGAGGCCATGGGCTTCTTCCCGGAGGGGAAGGCCGGGGAGGCGGTGGAGGAGGGGCAGACGGAGATAGGGGGCAAGATCCCCACCAACATGTCGGGGGGACTCATAGGGAAGGGACACCCCATAGGGGCCACGGGGGCCTCGCAGGTGTGCATGATCGTCCAGCAGATGAGGGGGGAGGCGCCCAAGGGCAACCAGGTGGATCCCGTTCCGGAGTTCGGGATGGTGGACACCATGGGGGGAGCCTACGGCACCCTCTGCCACCTCATCCTGGGGAGGGCGAGGGGATGAGGCCCTGGATGGCGGAGTACGAGGAGGCCCTGAAGAGGGGCAGGATGCTGGGGCTGCGGTGCAGGGAGTGCGGGGCCGTCACCTGTCCCCCCATGGCGGTCTGCAGGAAGTGCGGGGGCCGGGAGCTGGAGGGGATGGAGATGAGCGGGAGGGGGGA
>QNVD01000157.1 GCA_004347925.1 Hadesarchaea archaeon | reverse complement strand
GGGGGGGATCATGAGGGAGGCCATGGGGGAGACCAGGAGGTGGCAGAGGGACGGGAACACCAACCTGGGAACGATCCTCCTGCTGGTACCCCTCACCTCCGCCGCCGGCTGGACGCTGGCGGAGGAGGGGAGGGTGGAGGGTGGATCCCTGCGCAGGCGCCTCTCGGAGCTCCTCCGGGCCACCACCCCGGAGGACGCGGTGGGGCTCTACCAGACCGTCCTGCTGGCCGAGCCCGCCGGCCTGGGGAGGCTGGAGGAGCTGGACGTGAACGACCCCCGCTCCCAGGAGGAGCTGAGGAGGAGGGGGATCTCGGCCTACGAGGTGATGAGGATCTGCTCGGGGTGGGACGACGTGGCCAGGGAGTGGGTGACGGACTACTCCATCACCTTCGAGTTCGGCTACCCCACCCTCACCCGGATCTACAGGGAAACCGGCAGCATCAACACCACCACCGTCCAGACCTTCCTGGAGCTCCTGGCCTTCCGCCCCGACACCTTCGTGGCCCGCATCAGGGGAAGGGGGAAGGCGGAGGAGGCCAGCAGGAGGGCCAGGGAGGCCCTGGAGAAGGGGGGAATGCTCACGGAGGAGGGGAGGAGGGAGGTGAGGAGGATGGATGAGGAGTTCAGGAGGGAGGACATCAACCCTGGTACCACCGCCGACCTCACCGCCTCCTCCTGGATGCTCGCCCTGCTGCTGGAGGGGATAAGGCCCTGAGCCGTGGCTAAATAGGGAGAGGAGGAGCGTTGTTGATGGCCTCCCTTAGGGAGCTGGGCCTGAGGGACTCACCCGGGGAGGTGATCCTCTCCACCCTGAACCCCGACTCCTCCCCCCACGCGGCCGCGGTGGGGGTGAGGGCCAGGGGGGAGGAGGAGGTGGAGATGCTCCTCTTCCACCCCTCCGTCTCCCTCTCCAACCTCAGGAGGGAGGGGGAGGGGGTGCTGAACGTGACGGATGACGTGAGCCTGCTGGTGAGGGTGGGTCTCAGGAACCTCCTCCCCCCTCCCAGGCTGGAGTTCCTCCCCTCCGCCCTCCTGAGGACCCCCAGGTTAGGGGGGATGAGGGGCTACGCCTACCTGAGGGTCAGGGAGGTGGAGGAGAGGGAGGTGGAGGACGAGCTGGGCACCTCCACCGCCTCCCGGGTCCTCTGCAGGGCGGTGGGGGTGGAGGTGGTCTCCCCCGGGGTGAAGCCCTTCCTCAGGTCCGAGTTCTTCCTCCTGGAGGCCGCGGTGAAGGCCAGCAGGATCCTGGTGGCCAGGGAGAGGGGGATGAAGGTGAGGAGGATGGTGGAGGAGCTGAGGAGGCTGGTGGAGGAGTGCCTGAGGCTCGCCCCCTCCTCCGGGGAGGCCGAAACGGCGCGCGAGCTCCTGGAGGCCGTGGAGAGGAGGGTGGGGATGTGGTGAGGGTTCTCCTCCTGACGGGGAGGCTGGCCGCACCGCTGGTCAGGAGGTACTCGAGGGTGGAGGGGGTGGAGGCGGAGGTGGTGGTGGCCCCCGTCCCCGTGGCCACCTTCCTCACCCCCCAGCTGGCGGTGAGGGAGCTGGAGAAGAGGGGGGTCAGGGGGTACGACCTCCTCCTCCTTCCCGGGATGGTGAGGTTCGACCCCGCGGAGGTGGAGAAGAGGCTGGGGATCCCCACCTACCGGGGGCCCAGACATGCCGCCGACCTTCCCCCGGTGCTGGAGAGGCTGGGGAAGGTGGAGCTTTCCAAGGAGGTGCCCGCCTGCGAGCTCCTCAGGGAGGAGATGAGGAGGAGGGCGGAGGAGCTCCTCAGGGAGGCGGAGAGGAGGGCGGAGAAGAAAGGGGGGGCCTTCTTCCTGGGG
>QNVD01000156.1 GCA_004347925.1 Hadesarchaea archaeon | reverse complement strand
CCTCCGAGAGCCTCTCCGGGGAGGGGAGCCTTCCCGTCCTCTTGACCTCCTTCATCCACAGGTCCACCAGGGGCTTCACCGTGATGTCGAAGGCCCCTCCCGAGAGCCTGGAGTACTCCAGGGAGGAGCGGAGGACCGAGAGGGTCTCCTCCGAGAGCTCCACCCAGCCCGTCCCGCTGTGGTTCAGGAGGTAGATCTCGGTTCCCTCCTTTTCGGCGGACATCAGGTCCTCCACCCCCCTTATCTCCGCGTAGGCCGCCCTCACCGCCTCCTTGGCCCTGGCGGTGTTCTCGTCCAGCGCCCTGATCTCCACCAGCGTGTCCATGGCCGCCCCCTCCCCCACCACCAGCTTTCCCTTCACGTGGAGGGTCAGGGCCGGTGCGGAGAGGGAGCCCAGGAGGAGGGCGGTGAGGGCGCCGAGGGTGAGGGCGGAGGCCGCCAGCCTCCGGTCTTCGCCCCCCAGCCTGGGGAGGGAGAAGAGGGAGAGGGCCAGGACCAGCTGGGAGAGGAGGAAGCCCGAGGACATGCCCACCACCCCGAACTCCCTCCCCAGCAGGAGGATCCCGACGACTCCCAGCGCCAGGGAGGAGAGGTAGGAGAGGAGGACGGGGGAGGACTCCCCCCTGGCGTAGAGCCGGGAGAGCTCGATCTGGGCCAGGGTGGAGAAGGGCAGGGCCAGGCTCATCACCAGCAGGGCCTTCACCCCCTCCCCGAACTCGGGAAAGAGGGAGCGGAGGGGGAGGGAGAGGAGGAAGACCGGGGGAAGGAGGAGGAGGGAGAGGAGGAGGGCCCCCCTCTCCACCTTCCCCGTCGCCCGGCCCGCCGCCCTCTCGGGGAGGAGGTAGAAGGGGAGGAGCTGGGGGAGGACGGCCAGGAGGAGGAAGAACCTGTTTCCGAACTGGTACATGGCCAGCCTCTCGCTTCCGAAGGCGCTCCCTATCAGGACTTTGTCCAGCAGGCTCAGGGAGGCCGCCCCCGCGTCGGCCAGCCAGACCTGGAGGGTGAAGGGGAGGGGAGGAAGGGAGATTTTGCCCCCGGGGGTCCCCAGCAGGGGTAGCCCGAAGAGGAGGTAGGAAAGGGAGAGGCCGAGCAGGAGCCCCCTGACCTCCCCCAGCCAGAGGTAGAGGAGGAAGGGGAGGAGGAGGGTGAGGGTTCTGGCCCCCACCCAGAGGAGGAGGTAGCGCCCGTAGGAGCGCCTGGCCAGCTCGAAGTGGAAGCTGAGGGAGAAGGCGGAGAGGGAGAGGAGCAGGAGGCCGGTCCAGGGATCCACGAGGAGGGAGACCAGGGCACCGGCCACCAGGCTCGAGAGGAGACCCAGCAGCAGGCAGCCGCGCAGGAGGGGCTCCCCCCTCTTGGCGTAGTGGGCCAGGGCGGTCTTCCCCACCCCCAGCAGGGAGAGGCCGGAGAGGAGCATGGCGAGGGAGACCTTCCAGGCCACCTCCCCGTAGGCGAAGGGATGGAGGAGGAGGGCCAGCAGGATCCAGAAGAGGAAGCCGGAGAGGGAGGCGAAGAGCTGGGCCACCGCCACCTGGGTGAGGCCCCCCTCCTTCCGGGGAAGCTCAGACATACAGTGAGCTACCCACCCTAAAGGTGTGGGCTTCCTGCTTCAGCGACGGGGCTTGCCCCGCGACCACGGCGGAAGCCGGGACGCAGAGTAGGGGCCCCATCTCCACAGGCGTAACTTCGGGCCGCCCCAGCCCTAGGGAGAGGATGCGACAGGCCGCGACGTAGTCCCTGTCGAGCCCCTCCGGAAGGTTTTGTGAGGTGCCCCTGGGGTCCACCTCCACCACCCTCCTACCAGCCCTCTCAGCCTTGTAGGA
>QNVD01000155.1 GCA_004347925.1 Hadesarchaea archaeon | reverse complement strand
GGGCCCATGGTGGTGCTCCTCTACGATCCCCCCACCCTCAGGCTGGTGCTGGACGAGATGGTCCTGAAGGGGGGGGTGGAGCTCCTCCTCCACTCCACGGTGGTGGGGGTGAGGAGGGAGGGGGGCCGCCTCACCTCCGTGAAGGTCTGCACCAAGTCCGGNCCCCTGGAGCTGGAGGGGAAGGTCTTCGTGGACGCCACGGGGGACGCGGACGTCTCCTCCCTGGCCGGGGTTCCGGTGGAGAAGGCGGAGGTCCTGCAGGCGGGCTCCATGATGTTCAGGGTCTCGGGGGTGAGGACGGAGGAGGTGATCCCCCTCCTCCTCTCCGGGGAGCTGAGGGAGAGGATGAGGGAGGCCGTGGCCTCGGGGGAGTACGACCTCCCCAGGGAGGACGGGAACCTCATCCCGCTTCCCAGGGAGGGCAACTTCGTGGTGGGCTTCTCCAGGGTACCCGTGGACGGCACCGACGTCCGCTCCCTCACCAGGGCGGAGCTGGAGGGGAGGAGGCAGGTGAGGGAGTGCCTGCGCTTCCTCAGGGAGAGGATTCCCGGCTTCGAGAACGCCTACCTCTCGGAGATCGCCTTCCACGTGGGGGTGAGGGAGACCAGGAGGATCAGGGGGAGACACGTGCTGACGGAGGAGGAGGTGCTCTCGGGGGCCAGGTTCCCCGATCCCGTGGCCAGGGGCGCCTGGCCCATAGAGCGCCACCTCCCCCACTCCAGGACCACCGAGCTGAGGACCCTGGAGGGGGACAGCTGGTACCAGATCCCCTACCGCTGCTGCCTTCCGCTGGGGGTGGAGAACCTGCTGGTGGGAGGGAGGTGCCTCTCCACCACCTCCGCCGCCCAGGCCTCCACCAGGGTCATGGCCCCCTCCATGGCCACGGGGCAGGCCTGCGGGACGGCCGCGGCCCTCTGCGCCCTCCAGGGCCTGCCCGCCCCCGAGCTCCCCCACGAGGAGCTCAGGAGGGAGCTGGAGAGGGGAGGGGCCCTCCTCTAGGTGAGGTCACCGCAGGCGCAGAAGACCTCCTGGACCAGGTCGTGGAGCCTCTCCATCCCCTCCCCCCTTTTGGCGCTCACCCCCACCAGCCTGGCTGGGGGGAGGAACTCCCTGAGGAGGGAGGAGAGCCTCCCCGCCAGCTCCGCCTCCATCCCCGGGATGCCCTCAAGCCGCGGCAGGTCCTCCCTCAGCACCTCCTCCAGCCCCCCGCCCAGCTGGTCCACCTTGTTCACCACGCACAGGGTGGGGACGCCCAGCCTCAGCTGGACGGAGAGGCTGAGGAGCCTGGCCAGGGTGAGCCCCGCCGGGTCGAGGACCGTGCGGGCCTCCAGGAGGAAGAGGGAGAGGGTGGTCCCGTCCAGCAGGGAGAGGAGCCTCCCTCCCCCGTGGAAGAGGAAGACCTCCAGCTGTCCCGGGGTGTCCAGGAGCCTGACCTCGGCCTCCACCTTCCTTATCTCCCCCGCGAACCTCCCCGCCCCCCTCTCCAGGAGCTGGGAGGCCCTGACCATGGCCCCGTTGGGCCCCAGCCCGTACCTCCTCATGAGGCCCCGGACGGTGAAGTGCCTGCGGAGGTCGAAGGAGGGCCGGAAGGGAAGCCTCTCCACTCCGGGATCCAGGTTGATGAAGGCCACCCTCCTCCCCAGCTCCCTCTCCATCCACCTCCCGAAGGCGCGGATCAGGGTGGTCTTCCCCGAGCCGGCGGTTCCCAGCACCGCCAGGTTGAGGGGGAGGGGCAAGCCTAGTCCACCTTCTTGCCCATCTTCTTGTCCGCCAGCCTGCTGTAGTACTCCACGTTTCTCCCGGAGCCGTCGTAGCCCTCCTCCAC
>QNVD01000154.1 GCA_004347925.1 Hadesarchaea archaeon | reverse complement strand
TCCAGGCGTCCGACCAATCGCTCTCGTTCCCCGCCCCGTCCGTCACCTTCACCCTCCAGTACCACCAGCCCAGATCCAGGGCCTCCTCCGGCGCCACCGGCTGGTAGCAGTTCTCCTGGAGGCCGCTCTTCACCAGCCTGGGGGAGGAGAAGTCGGGGTCGTTGTCCACCTCCAGGGTGTAGGTCACCCCCGACGGATCCACCACCTTAACCCACCGGAAGAGGGGGGTGGGATTGGTGAGGCTCACGCGGTCGGCGGGCTCCAGGGGGGAGGTGGGGGGAGGGGGAGTGGTGTCGGAGGAGGAGAGGGCCACGGGGGCGGAGGAGAAGAGGATCAGGAGGGAGAGCAGGAGGGAACCCAGCTCGCGCAGGAAGCCCCAGCCAGTTTTCATGTTCACTAAAGTTTCCCCGGGGCGTATTAAAACTTCCCAGGGCCCGGGGACGGGGGAAGGGAAGAGGGGAAGCAGGAAGGGGCCCCTTCGGGAGGGGAAGAGGTCCTCGCCTCCCGCGCGGTTTGGGGAAACTATTTAAAGGGGGTTTTCTAAAGGGATAGGTCAGAAGATGGGAGCGGGATCCAGGGCTCTGGGAGCACTTCTCTGCGTGGCCTGCGTGATCATAGCCGCCCTCTACATCCTCTTCCCGCTGGGCAGGTGGTGGCAGGTCTGGAAGTTTGGAGACTACAACGCCCCTCTGTGGGTGGTGGTTCCGGTGGCGGCGGGGATGGTGGTGCTGGCCGGCCTGGGCTTCTGGCTGGGGTGGATCATGGCCACCACCAAGGACGTTTCTCCGCCCAGCGTGGAGAAGCCCGAGAAACCCAAGAGAGGGCGCAAGTAAGTTCCTCTAACACTCGGCTTTTATTTTAAGCCCCCTGAGAGAGCAGGGAGAGCTTGAGCGTCAGGTCGCTGGCCGTCGTCCTCTACCTGCTCTCGCTGATGGTCCTCAGCTTCTCCATCCTCCTCACCCCAGGCAAGAACGGGGACTTCCTCAACACCTCCGACAGCGGCTTCTTCTTCGGCATCGCCCGGGAAATCGATCAGCACGACGGGATGGTGGACAGGTACTCCCTCTCCCACTACCCCACCGGGTGGTCCATAGGCTACGGGGAGCAGGGGCAGCCCCTCCTCCTGGTGATGCTTTACCGGGGCCTGCACTGGCTGGATCCTGGGATAGGCCTCACTGAGGCCTGCAAGCTCTGGTCCCCCCTCCTCCTCGCCCTCTCCCTCCTCCCCGCCTTCCTGGTGGGGAGGGAGCTGGCGGGTGACCTGGCGGGGGCGGCGGCGGCCCTCCTCCTGTGCCTGATGACGAACCTCATCTACTGGTGCAAGGTGGGGGCCTTCGACAGGGAGGCGCTGCAGACCTTCCTCACCCTCTGGGCGGTCTTCCTCTCCCTCAAGACACTCAGGGCCAGGTCCCTATCTTCCCTCCTCTGGTGGGGAGGTCTGACGGGGGCGGTGCTGGGCCTCTTCGCCCTCTCCTGGTCCGGATGGTGGTACCTGCTCCCGGCGCTCCTGGCCGCCCCCCTCCTCAGCCTGGCCCTGAGGTTCCTGGAGGCCTGGTGGAGGGAGAAGAAGGTGGAGGAGGCCGTCCTCTCCACCACCCGCGAGCACCTCCCCCAGGTCCTGGGGCTGCTGGTGGCCCTGGGCGTGGTGGGGGCGGTGGTCTACGGGGTGGCGGGGGCGGGGCTGGACTACTGGAGGGGGATAGCGGTGGGTCTCTGGGGGTACCTCCCCTCCTCGCTGGGCTGGGCGGTGGGAGGGGCGGTCGTGCTGGGGGCCCTCTACCTCGGCTGGGAGGGTGGAAGGAGGAGCAGGAGGCTGGGAGCGGGGGGGG
>QNVD01000153.1 GCA_004347925.1 Hadesarchaea archaeon | reverse complement strand
CCCCTTCCCCTCCGCCCTCCCCACCCTCACCTCCGCCCCCCTGCTCTCCGCCACGATCCTGGCCGCCCTCAGGGCCGTCCCGCTGGGGGCGTCCAGCTTGCCCCGGTGGTGGATCTCCACCACCTCCACATCGTACTCCCTCCCCAGCCTTCTGGCCAGCTCGGAGAGGATCCTGAAGAAGAGGTTGACCCCCACCGCCATGTTGGGGGAGATCACGGCCGGGATCCTCCCCTCCCCCACCGCCCTCCTGAGCCTCTCCATCTGCTCCTGGGAGAAGCCCGTGGTTCCCACCACCACCGGAACCCCCACCCTGGCGGCCACCTCCACGTTGGCCACGGCGGCCTCCGCCACCGTGAAGTCCACCATCACCCTGGCCCCGCTCTTCCTCAGGACCTCCTCCAGCTCCCCGGCCCCCCTCACCTCCACCCCCAGCCTCCCCACCCCCGCCACCTCCCCGGCGTCCTTGCCCAGGAAGGGGGAGCTGGGGGCCTCCACCGCCGCCACCAGCCTCATGTCCCCCTGCTCGGAGATCCTCCTGACCAGGACCCTGCCCATCCTCCCGCAGGCCCCGCAGAGGCATACCCCTATCATCCCTTCACCTCACCCCTTCCCAGAATAGCGTTGACCATCCTGGCATAAAGGGGTCGGGTGAGGAGCACGGAGAGCAGGATCCCCAGGATGGTCACGAGGGCGAAGCCCCTCATCTCCCCGAAGCCCAGGGTGGCCAGGGCGATCATGGCCACCAGGGTGGTCAAGGAGGAGCCCCATATCACCCTGAAGGCCCTCCTCACCCTGTCCCTCAGCCCCCCCACGGCCCTCACCTCCCTCACCCCTCCCCTCATGACCTCGTCCGTGATGATGATCTGGGCATCCACCCCCGTGCCTATCACCAGCACCACCCCCGCCAGCTCCGCCAGGTCCAGGCTGTAGGGCAGGACGGAGATCACCCCCATGGTGATCACCAGCTCCAGGATCATGGTGCCCATCACGGCCAGGGTTATGGCGGGCCTGCGGTAGCGGAAGAAAACCAGCGCGGCCACCCCCAGGAAGGAGAGGAGCCCGGCCCAGAAGAGCTGCTTGAGGAAGGTGGTGCCCAGCCTGGCCTCCAGCATGCTCTCCCCCTCCACCGAGACCCCCACCGGGAGGCGCTGGCTGAGGATGGTCCTGAGGTTCCTGGCCTCCCTCATGGCCTCCTCCCCGGAGGCCCTGCTCACGGTGATCACCAGATCCTTCACCGTTCTCCCCAGCAGGAGCTCCTGCGCCAGGGAGGGGCTGATGGTGATCACGCTCTTGCAGCCGCAGGCCTCCCTTATCCAGCTCTCCGCATCCCCGGGGTAGGGCACGTTCTCCACCGAGTAGGAGGGGGGAAGCTCCTCCAGCACCCTCCCGGAGAAGTTCCCCACCAGCAGGATCCTGAACTTGGTCCTGCTTTCCCCCTCCAGGAAGGACCTGGCCTCCAGGGAGAGGGAGTCCCCGGGGGTCACCGCCGCAGGCACCTGGAGGTAGTACCCCCCTCCCTCCTCCGGGAAGCCCTTGGCCCTGAAGAGGTGGAGATAGTCCTCGTACTCCAGGACGCGGAGGGAGGGGAGGAGCTCCTCCTGGACCAGCAGGACGGCGTCCGTGGGGCGGTCTATGTAGACCACGGTGGGGTAGTTGGCCTTCCCGGCCGCCCCCTCCCTGAACCTTTGGGCGCCCTCGTCCGTCAGCCTGAAGGGCAGCTCGGCCGCGTTCCTCTCCTGCAGGCTGGCCCTGGGGGGGTCCACCCTGAGGATGTGCTCCCCGTAGAGCAGGGGCTCGTTCTCCAGCCATATCTCCAGCCTCCCCTGCTTCCCCAGCAGC
>QNVD01000152.1 GCA_004347925.1 Hadesarchaea archaeon | reverse complement strand
GGGGCAGCCTCCCCACCGCCCCCACCCTGTCCCCGAAGAGGATCAGGCAGCCCCTCACCCCGGGGATCTCCCTGGCCCTCTCCAGCCCCCTCCCCACCGCCTCCTCCGCCTCCCCCCTCACCTCGTTGGAGATGGAGGTGGCGGCCGCGTCCGAGAGGGAGGCCTCATCCGAGATCACCGTCACCGCATCCGCCCAGCCGAAGTTGAGAGAGGGTCCCACCGTCCCGGAGCTCGTGCAAACCCCGGCGGGCAGCTCGGCCGGGGTCAGGGAGAGGGCCAGCTTGCCGGAGAGGGGATGGTCCCCGGCGAAGATCCCCACCGAGAACTCCCTCCTCCCGTCCAGCGCTATGTCCCCCCCGTTCTCCACCACCACGTTGACCGCCCCCGCCTCCTTCGCCCCCTCCAGCGCCAACTGGGCGATGGCCCCCGCCACCGCGGCGAAGGGTCCCACCCCCGCGGTCTGCCCCGCCCTCACCATCAGCTCCACCACCCTGGGCAACTCCTCCCCAGGGAAGGAGAGGGGCTCCAGGGAGTAGCGGAACTCGGGATGGCGGAGGAGGAACCTCTCCACCTCCCTCCTGGCCCTGAAGGCGGCCAGAACGGAGGCCCTGGCCGCCTCCCGGTTGTCGGCCTTCACCAGCAGGTGGGTCTCCCGGTAGGACCACCTCAGGGAGATCATTCGAAGCTCCTCACCGTGATGGCGCGCACGGGGCAGGCAGGGACGCAGGCCTCACAGCAGACGCACTTCTCCTCCTCCACCTCCAGGGAGCAGTCCCCGGAGAACCTGAGGGCCTGGGTGGGGCAGAGGGAGAGGCAGGCCCCGCAGTCGAAACACTTCTCCCTGTCCACCCTCACCGCCTTCCTCACCTCCACCGCCTCCACCCCCCTCCTGCGGAAGAGGGCCATCATCCTCTCCACCTCCTCCGGGGGGGCATCCACCCCTATCAGGATCTCCCCTCCCCTCGCCCCTATGCTGGAGTAGAGGATGTTGGCCGGGATGCCCGTCTCCAGCAGGACGGTGGCGAAGACGGGCTCCTCCGCCATCTCGGCCGGGTACCTGAGGAGGATCTTCCTCTTCATCCTTCAAGCTCTTCCCCCGGGTTAAAATATCTCCCCCTCCCGACTAGGGGGATGGGAGGCCTCACCCCCGACCGCCTCTCCCGGTACAGGGAGCTGAGGAGGGAGCTCGGGAGGGAGGGCCTCATCAACCTCAACCCCATCCAGAGGGGGGGCATCCTCACCCCGGAGGCCAGGAGGGCCCTGCTGGAGTTCGGGGACGGGTACTCCGTCTGCGACTGGTGCCCCCCCAAGACCCCCAGGCTGGACAGGATAGAGCGCCCCCCCGTGGCGGACTTCCTGGAGGATCTGGCGGAGTTCCTGAACCTGAAGGTGGCGAGGGTGGTGACCAGGTGCAGGGAGGGGAAGTTCATCGCCTTCTCCTCCCTGGCCTCCCCCGGGGACTGCGTGGTGGTGGACAGCCTGGCCCACTACTCCACCTACCTGGCCGCCGAGCTGGCCCGCCTGAGGGTGAGGGAGGTGCCCCACTCCGGCCCCCCGGAGTTCAGGATCTCCCCCCAGGCCTACCAGGAGACCCTGGAGAGGGTGAGGAGGGAGACCGGAAAACCCCCCGCCCTGGTGCTGCTCACCCACGTGGACTCCTTCTACGGCAACCTGACGGAGGCGGAGGAGGTGGGGAAGCTCTGCAGGGAGTGGGGGGTGCCCTTCCTCCTCAACGCCGCCTACACCGCCGGGGTGATGCCCGTGGACGGGAGGAGGCTGGGGGCGGATGTGCTGGTGAGCAGCGGGCACAAGAGCTGGGCGGCAAGCGCCCCCACCGGGATCCTGGCCCTGGGGGAGGGGGTGGCGGAGAGGGTGCTCAGGAGGTCGGAGGTGAGGGGGGACTGGAGCGGGAGGTCCTTCCCGGAGAAGGAGACGGCGCTGCTGGGGTGCACGGTGATGGGGGCCCCGCTGGCCACCCTCATGGCCTCCTTCCCCCACGTGGTGGAGAGGGTGGGGAGGTGGGAGGAGGAGGTGAGGAAGGTCAGGTACCTGGTGGGGGAGCTGGAGAGGATAGAGGGGACCAGGCAGCTGGGGGAGAGGCCCAAGAGGCACACGCTGGTCCAGGTGGAGTCCGAGGGCTTCTACCGGGTCTCGCAGAAGCACCGCAGGAGGGGCTTCTTCCTCTACGAGGAGCTCAGGGAGAGGGGGATCGTGGGGATCCAGCCCGGCCTCACCAGGCACTTCAAGCTCAACACCTACGGCCTGAGCTGGGAGGAGGTCAAGCTGGTGGCGGAGAGCTTCCTGGAGATAGCCAGGAAGTACGGGCTGGGAATCACCTAGGTTCCCACCAGCAGGGTCTCCACCAGGTCCCTCAGCCTCATGATGGCCGAGAGGGCCGCCAGGTAGCTGGTCCTGGGGTTGCCTGGGGAGGGCACGTTCCTGGCCACCGTCACCATCTCCCCGGCCTCCCCCCTCACCCTCAGCTCGTGCACGTTCCTGTCCAGGGTGGGGTCCGCTATGATCCTCACCCTCAGCCCGTCGAAGCCCACCCCCGCCAGGGCCAGCGTGGCGGCGATGTTCACGCTCTCGGGAAAGGCCCTCACGGCCTCCCTGGCCGTCCCCTCGAAGACCACCTTGGGCTCCTTCAGGTGGGAGAGGTCCACCCCCCTCTCCTTCAGGTACGGGCTGTAGGCCAGGGCCGCAGGGGGCTTTCGGGTGGTGAGCTGGGCCTCCCTGATCCCCACCAGCCCCGCCGCCTTGACCCCGTCCACCCCCAGGACGGAACCCGAGGGAATGTGGATCCTGCTTCCCCCCCTGGCCGCCGCCTCCCTCAGCCGGCGGAGCAGGTCCTCGTCGGCCAGGGCGCCCACGCTCATCACCATCAGGTCCTTCCCCGAGCGCAGGACCTCCTCCCCGTACTCCGCCACGGCCGCCTGGGAGGCGGCCTCCACCACCACCCTGGTCTCCGGGTCGGAGAGGATCTCCGAAAAGCTGCCTGCCACCCTCACCCCTCCCCCCAGCTCCTCCGCCAGCCTCCTGCTCCTGCCCGGATCCCTGTCGAAGAGGTACCTGAGCTGCACCCTCCCCGCCCTCCCCTCCCTGACCGCCCTGGCCAGGATGCGCCCTATCTCACCGCAGCCCAGGAGGGATACCCCCAGCGGGCTCGTGGGGGAAGGCGACAAGGCCCCACCTCCTCCCTTCCCCCCCTCCCCGTTTAACCTTATCTAGCAGGGGACAGGCTGAGGAGGGAGCAGAGCTCGGCCTGACCCATCGAGGTCACCCAGAGCATGAAGTCCTTCATCACCGAGGGGGAGAAGGGCTCCACCAGGTCCCCGCCCCTCCCCTCCAGCAGGCCCGCCACCCAGTCGCACACCGTCACCCCGTTTATTTCCCTGGTGTAGAACCAGTCGCAAAAGAGGATGGTGTGGGTTAGCCCGTAGGGCAGGAACCTGTAGAAGAGGGAGGGATGCGAGCTCCTGATCTCGCCGGTGGCCCCGAGCAGCACCTCCCTGAACTCCTTGGACGAGTAGCCCAGGAACACGGTGCCTATGACCAGATCCATCTGGTCCTCGTAGAGGGCCCACAGGCAGTCCTCGTACTTCTCGGCGAAGGCCAGCACGCCGTACAGGGGCTCACCCTTTTCCCTGATCAACCTCACCGCCTCCTCCTTCACCCACTCCTCCTCGGGCAGCCTGCTCAGGTTCTGCAGCCATCCCCAGCAGTACTCGGTGGTCTGGAGGGTGAAGTTGGGGTTCCTTTTGGAAACCAGGGCCGGCCCGGCATCGCTTATGGCCACCACCGGCTTCCTGAAGGTGAGGCGGGCCACCCACGTGCTCAGGAGGGTTCCGTACCCCCCCGCGCTCGAACCGGTGATCACCACCCTCCCCGCCTGGGGAAGCTCCCTGGCGGCCCAGCGGATGGCTACCGCCGCGTTGACGAACCCCACGTGGTAAACCACCCTGCTCTGCGAGGGCCTGAGGGGGTGGTAGTACCTCATCACCCTGTTGCCCGAGTGCACGTCCGCCGTGGAATAAGGAACCAGAATGAAGGTGTAGTCGCGGAAGGGGTTCCTCTCGTCCCTCCTGTTGAAAATCCCCCTGGTCGCGCCTCCGGCCAGCAGGGGGAAGTCGGTGGGATCCTTCAGGGCCATCGTGAGGTAGGTGAGATAATCGGTGCCCGCTCCTCCCCCCTCCAGGTAGATCAGGAGCTTGTCGGGGGAGCCCCTGCTTACCTTGATGTAGGTGCTCCCCCCGTCGCCGTTCACGCAGGGCGAGGCAGGGGGACCTCCTGCCAGTCGGTGCCGTCGCGGGGATCGTCCGCGGGAAGGCTGGAAAGGGAAGGCATGGGGGAGAGGTCCACCCCGAAGGGGTCCGCGTAGTAATCCTTGACCACCACCCTGTCCCTCCCGCAGGAGACCGGTGGTGCCGCCAGGGGGAGGAGGACTAGGGTGAGAAGCAGGAGGGAAACGGCGGCCGAGAGACCCCTCTTCATCCTCCTCTCCCCTTCACCTATCCCTAAAAAAGGCTGTCCCCCCATCCGGCGGATCGAGGCCGGAAACCAGCCCACCTCCCGCCGTTTCGATGCCCTCGGGGGCTCGTAAGAAAAAACGCATAAAAAGGACCGACCGAAGAGGTATAGGGGCCATGAGAAGGAACGAGCGGGGAAGGAAATGGGTCTTTACATAAACCGGCTGGAGGAGCTGAGCAGGGAGGACCTGGCCAGGGTGGGGGGAAAGGCCGCCAACCTGGGGGAAATGCACAACGCCGGTCTGCCCGTCCCCTATGCTTTCGTGATCAACACCCGCGCCTACCGGGAGTTCATAGAGAAGAACGGGGTTTCCGAGAGGATCCGGGAGCTGCTGGCCAAGATAAACGTGGACGACCCGGTGGAGCTGGACAGGGGAACGGAGGAGCTGCGCTCCCTGATCGAGGGCTCCTCCATGCCCCCGGAAATAAGGGAGGAGATCCTGAGGGAGTACCGGGAGCTCTCCAGGAGGTTCGGGAAGGAGGAGGAGTACGTGGCGGTGAGGAGCTCAGCCACCGCCGAGGACGTCCCCGACGCCTCCTTCGCCGGGCAGCAGCTCACCCTCCTCAACGTCAAGGGCGAGAGGGGGCTGCTGGAGGCCGTGAAGAAGTGCTGGGCCTCCCTCTTCACCTCCAGGGCCACCTTCTACAGGGCCAAGAAGGGCTTCGAGCACGAGAAGGTGCTCATCGCGCTGGTGGTGCAGAAGCAGCTGGGCAGGATGGAGGAGGAGGACTACCTCAGGGGGAGGTACAAGGCCGGGGTGGGCTTCACCCTCCACCCCTCCACGGGGGACAGGACCAAGATCGTGGTGGAGGCTTCCTGGGGGCAGGGGGAGGCGGTGGTCTCGGGAGCGGTGACCCCCGACACCTACGTCCTGGACAAGAGGACCGGAAAGGTGGTGGAGAAGCACATCGCCAGGAAGACCAGGATGGCGGTGCCCTCGCCCGGGGGTGGGTTGAGGGAGAGGGAGGTCCCGCCCGAGATGGCGGAGAGGGAGTGCCTGACGGAGGACGAGCTGAAGCAGCTCTGGGAGATGTCCCTGAAGCTGGAGGAGCACTACCGCGTGCCCCAGGACTTCGAGTGGGCCAGCGAGGACGGCAAGGTCTTCCTGCTGCAGGCCAGGCCGGTGACGGTCCTGTACGAGGAGAAGGCGATGGAGGTGGAGGTGAAGCACCCGCCCCTGCTGAAGGGACTGCCCGCCTCCCCCGGGGCCGCCATAGGGACGGTGAGGATCGTGAGGAGCCCGCAGGAGGCCGCCCAGAAGCTGAGGAAGGGGGAGATCCTGGTGACGGAGATGACCTCCCCAGACTGGGTTCCCTACATGAAGATCGCCTCCGGCATCATCACCACGGAGGGGGGGATCACCTCCCACGCGGCCATCGTCTCCAGGGAGCTGGGAATCCCCTGCATCGTGGGGGCCAGGGAGGCCCTGAAGGTCCTCTCGGAGGGAATGGTGGTAACCCTGGACTCCAGGAAGGGGCTGGTCTACGAGGGGGAGATCAGGGAGCTGCTGGCCAGGGAGAAGGCCCTGGAGGTTTCCCCCGAGCAGGTGAGGGGGCTGAAGACCAGGACGAAGATCCTGATGAACCTGGGGGAGCCCGACGAGATAGGCAGGTACAGGGACCTGCCCTTCGAGGGGATAGGGCTCATGAGGGTGGAGTTCATCATAGCCAGCTGGGTGGGGGAGCACCCCAACTACCTCCTGGAGAAGGGGGAGGGGGAGAGGTACACGGAGAAGCTGGCGGAGGGAATAGCTAAGGTGGCGGAGGCCATCTACCCCAGATTCGTGGTGGTGAGGTTCTCCGACTTCAAGACCAACGAGTACAGGGAGCTGAAGGGAGGGGAGAGGTACGAGCCCGTGGAGGCCAACCCCATGCTGGGCTGGAGGGGGGTCTCCCGCTACATCAGCCCCCAGTTCGAGAAGGCCTTCAGGCTGGAGTGCAGGGCCATCAGGAGGGTGAGGGAGAGGGGGCTGGACAACGTCTGGGTGATGCTCCCCTTCGTGCGCACCGTCTGGGAGGTGGAGAGGTGCCTGCAGATCATGAGGGAGGAGGGGCTGGAGAGGGGGGAGAAGTTCAAGGTGTGGCTGATGGCGGAGGTCCCCAGCATCGTCTTCCTGGCGGAGGAGTTCTCCAGGTTCTGCGACGGCTTCAGCATAGGCAGCAACGACCTCACCCAGCTGGTGCTGGGGGTGGACCGGGACTCCGGGATCCTGGCCAACATGGGGTACTTCGACGAGAGGAACGAGGCGGTGAAGAGGGCCATAGAGGAGCTCATAAGGAAGGCCCATGGAAGGGGGGTGACCGTCTCCATCTGCGGCCAGGCCCCCAGCGTCTACCCCGAGTTCACGGAGTTCCTGGTGAGGTGCGGGATAGACAGCGTCTCCGTCAACCCCGACACCGTGGCCAGGACCAAGCTCCTCGTTTATCAGCTGGAGGAGAAGCTTAAGGGCTGAGCGGGGAAGGAAGAAGGATGGCCCCCACCTTCGTGAGCGTCAAGCCCGGCTTCGGGGGGCTGGAGGGGTCCTACGAGGAGGCCAGGGTGGTCTTCCTGGGCATTCCCCTGGACTCCACCTCCTCCTACCGGAGCGGGAGCCGCTTCGCCCCCTCCAGGATAAGGGAGGCCTCCCTGAACCTGGAGACCCACCTCATGTCCCTGGGGGTGGAGCTGGCGGAGAGGGGGGGGATAGCGGACCTGGGTGACCTCCTCCTCTCCTCCGACCTGGCGGAGGACGGCAGGAGGATAGAGGAGGCGGTGAGGGGGATCCTGGAGGACGGGAAGCTTCCCGCCCTGCTGGGGGGGGAGCACACCCTCACCCTCTTCTCCCTGGCGGCCTTCGGGGACGTCTACCTCCTGCAGCTGGACGCCCACCGGGACCTGAGGGAGGAGTACCTGGGAAGCAGGATCAACCACGCCACGGTGATGAGGAGGGTGCTGGACCGGGTGGGGCCCGAGAGGCTGATCCAGCTGGGGGTGAGGTCCTGCTCCTCCGAGGAGGCGGAGTTCGGGAAGGGGATCAGGTTCTACACCACCGAGCAGCTGCTGGAGGAGGGGGAGAGCGTCCTCAGGGAGGTGAGGAGGGAGGTGGGGTCCTCCCCCGTCTACCTCACGCTGGACCTGGACGTGCTGGATCCCGCCTTCGCCCCCGCCGTCTCCACCCCCGAGCCCGGGGGGCTCAGCACGCTGGACCTCCTCAGGATCCTGAGGGGGCTGAGGGGCCTGAACCTCAAGGGCTTCGACGTGGTGGAGGTGGTTCCCCCCTTCGACACGGGAATAACCGCCTTCGCGGCGGCCAGGGCCATCTACGAGCTGCTGGGAATACTGCTCTGAGGCTCCTTCTTCTCCACCAGCACGCTCCACCTCAGGGGAAGCTTGGCCCTGGCCCGGTCCAGGGCCTCCTTGGCCAGCTCCAGGAACCTCTCGGGCACCCTGACCGTCATCACCTTCTGGTCCGCCTTGACCCTCACCGCCGTCCCTATCGGGCGGCCGAAGGCGAGGCGCATGCCCTCCGAAACCCTGTCCGCCCCGGCCCCTATGGCCATGGGGTGGTCCCTGAGGATCTGGTGGGGGTAGAGGCGGATCTTGAAGTGGTAGTTCTCCCTCCCCGCCACGGTCTCCAGGAGGCGGTTGGCCGCCATCCTGGCGGCCTCCAGGGCGTTGTGCCTGATCTGCCCCTGCTCCCTGGCCACCAGGGACACCTCCAGGGGGAAGTCACCGTTCGGGTTCCCCATGTCGAAGAAGGTCACGCGTGACCCGGGCACCCCGTCCACGAACTCCCTCCTGGTGTACGCGGGGCCGCTGAAGTGCCTGTAGCACTTGCCTGGTTTCAGGGGCATGCCGGTTCCCTCCCAAACCTCCGGACCCGAAGTTTAAACCTTTGCTCAGACCCCCTTCTTCCTCTGCCTGAGCCTCCTGAGCTTCCTGCGCATCCTCTTCCTCACCCACTTCCAGCGCATCCTGCCCTTCTTCTTCCACTTCCTGGGCCTCTTCCCCATGGGAATCTCCTCCTTTCTCCGCCCGGAAATAAAACCCTAGGGGTGGATCCTCCTCAGGACCCTCTCCACCTTGGGCCTGACCTCCCTCCTCCTCTCCTCCAGCTCCTGCAGGAACCTCCTGACCAGCCCCATCACCTCCCTCTTGCACTCCCCGCAGATGATCTCCCCCGCCTCGCACCTCTCCTTCATCTCCAGCAGCTCCCTGTCCTCCGGCCTGAAGTGGTAGAGGCAAAGCTCGTACACCAGGCACCTGGAGGGGTCCCCTCCCTTCTCCCTCTGCTCCCTGGCCGTGGGCCTCCCCCCGGTGAGGGCGTCCCAGATCTTCCTCTCCCAGACCTCGGGGGGGTCGGTGAGGAAGAGGGCGGAATCGGGTCTGCTGCTGGACATCTTGCCCCCGAAAAGGTCCCTCATCAGGCGGTGGTAGGTGGAGGAGGGGGGGAGGAAGCCGTACTCCTCCGAGAACTTGGCCGCCACGTCCCTGGCCAGCCTGAGGTGGGGGTCCTGGTCCACCCCCACCGGGACCACCGTGGGGCGGGGGCCCCCGAACTCCTCCAGCTGGGGGTGGAGGATGTCGGCCACGTCTATCATGGGGTAGTAGAGGTGGGAGAGGTGGGTCTCCCCGGAGAAGCCGTAGATGGCCCTCACCTCGCTGAAGTTCACCCTCCTGGCCAGGCTGTAGGCCAGCCCCTGCACCTCGGCGCTCCTGGACTGGAAGTAGACCCTGCAACCCTCCAGGTCCAGTCCCAGGGCCTCGCAGTTCAGGAGGTACTCCTCAAAGGCTATCTCCCTACACCTCTCGTACGGGATTCCCCTGGCCGAGAAGGCCTCCATGTCCGCCACGCAGAGGAAGATCTCCCCTCCCCTGGACTGGTACCAGATGAGCTGGTCCACCACCATCTTGTGCCCCAGGTGCATCTTCCCGCTGGGCATCAGCCCCGTCATCACCGCGTACCTCCCCCCTCCCACCATCCTCTCCAGGACCCTCCCGAAGTCCCGGTGGCCGAAGATCACCCCCCTCCTCATGAGGAGGTGGGGCTGGGGGATGCGAGGGAGGAGCTCCTCGAAGCGCTCTATCCCGAACTCCTGCATGAGCCTGGCGTAGTCCTCGGGAATACCAGCCCCCCAGGGGTCCAGCCCAGCCGGCATTAGGGCTTCTCCCTCCTGAGGGAGTAGTAGGTCACGTCCCCCTCGTCGTCCACCACCGCGAAGAGCATGGTCTTCCTCACGGAGTGGGCCAGCCTCACGGCCCTGGCCAGCTCCGGAGGGGTAAGCCTCGCCCCCTCCCTCAGGGCGTGGACCAGGTACCTGGAGTGGACCTCCCCCGGCCTCTCCCCCCTGCCGTACACCCTGAAGTGGGATCCGAACTTGAGCCCCGTCTTCACCACGTACCCCCTCGAGCGCAGGTCGGAGTAGACCGCGTACTTCAGCATGAGCTCGGAGTCCGCCCTGGAGAACCTGCGGCAGAGCTCCTCCCAGCCCAGGGCCCTCCCCGACCTCCCCTCCACCGCCTCCGCCTTCCCGTTCTCCACCAGGTAGAGGATCTCCAGGGGGGAAAGCTGCAGCCTGCCCCCGCTGAGGGGCTTCCCGAAGGCTCCCTTCTGGTAGAGCTGGCTGGCCTGCTCCTCCTCCAGCACCAGACCCCTGTCCCTGTACACCCTCACCCTGGCCGGGGGCTCCATCCCACCATCCCAGAGGGCTCCGCACCTAAAAAACCGAGGCTCAGTCCATGAATTCCTCGGGCTTGGGAACCTCCAGCTTCAGGCCCTTCCTCTTCCTGGTGTTGGCCACCACCTGCGCCTGCAGCTCCGGGGAGAGCCTCTCGAAGCGCTCGAACTCCGTGGCCCAGAGGGCCCTCCCCTCCGTCTCCGACCTCATCTCCGCCGCCAGGCCGAAGGAGTTGGCCACGGGCAGGAGGGCCCTTATCACCGTCACGGCCTCCCCCTCCGGCTCCATGGCTATGATCCTCCCCCTCCTCCCCTGGATCACCTTTATCACCCCTCCCATGAACTCGGTGGGGACGCGCACCTCCAGCCTGAAGAGGGGCTCCAGCACCACGGGGTTGGCCATCAGGATGCAGGCCTGGATGGGCCTCCTCACCGCCGGTATGATCTGGGCGGGACCCCTGTGGACCGAGTCCTCGTGCAGGATGGCATCGTTGATGATCACCTTCACCCCCCTGAGCGGCTCCCTCATCACCGGCCCCTCGTTGGCCACCTGGGTGAAGGCCTCCCTGATGTAGTCCTCCACCTCCCCCATGTACTGGATGCCCTTGGTCATGTCCACCAGCACGTTGCCCCCCACCACCGCCATCACCCCCTTGGCCGCATCCGCGCTCCAGCCCAGCTTCCTCAGGATGGCGGCCCTCTCCTTGGCGTCCTGCTTGTCCGTGATCTTCTTCTCGTCTATGGCCTGCAGGACCTCCGGCTCCAGGGGCTCCACGCTTATCTGGAACCTGTTGTGCTTGTTGGGCGACTTCCCCTCCACCGGCCCGGCCCTTCCCGTGATGGTCTCCCTGTAGACCACCAGGGGCTCGGAGGTCTTGATCTCCAGCCCCGCCTCCTTGAGCTTGTACTCCACGATCTCCAGATGGACCTCCCCCATCCCCGAGATGAGGTACTCCCCCGTTTCCTCGTTGATCTTCACCCTCACGTTGGGGTCCTCCCTGGCGATCTTGTTCAGCTGGTTGACCAGCTTGGGCAGGTCCTGGAAGTTCTTGGGCTCTATGGCCAGGGTGACCACGGGCTCGCTTATGTACCTCAGCTCCTCGAAGCCCACCGCCTCCTCCACCCCCGCCTCCACCAGGGTCTCCCCCACCACCGCCTCCTTCATCCCTATCACCGCCGCGATGTTCCCGGCGGGCACCTTCTCCACGATCTCCCTCTTGGGCCCTATGTAGATCCCCACCTGCTGGATCCTCGCCTCCTGCTTGGCCCCCACCAGCCTCACGGTCTTTCCCTTCTCCACCGTCCCCGAGAAGACCCTCCCGGTGGAGATCACCCCCGCCTGCTCGTCCACGATGATGTCGGTGATGACCATGCAGAGCTTCCCGGAGGGATCGCAGGAGAGCATGGCCTTCCCCAGCTCGCTGTTCGGGTCCCCCTTCCAGAGCTTGGGGATGCGGAGCCTCTGGGCCTCCAGGGGATTGGGGAGGTGCCTCACCACCATGTCTAGGACCACCTCGTAGACCGGCGTCCTCTTGGCCAGCTCCGCCCTCTTCCCCTCCCTGGAGGCCTCCAGCACCTCCTTGAAGGTGATGCCCTTCTTCTTCATCTGGGGGACGGAGAGGGCCCACTTCTCCTTGGCGGAGCCGAAGGCCACGGACCCCTCCTCCACCCTCACCTGCCACTTCTCGGCCAGCTCCCTGGGGGCGTACTTCCTCAGGAGCTCGTTGAACTGGAGGATGAGCTTGGCCAGCCTGGCCTGGATGGCCTCGGCGGGGAGCTTCAGCTCGTCTATGAGCCTGTCCACCTTGTTGATGAAGAGNACGGGACGAGTGTACTCCTGAAGGGCCTGCCTGAGCACGGTCTCGGTCTGGGGCATGATCCCCTCCACGGCGTCCATCACCACGATCACCCCGTCTATGGCCCTCAGCGCCCTGGTGACGTCACCCGTGAAGTCCACGTGCCCCGGGGTGTCCAGGAGGTTGATCAGGTACTCCCCGTCCTCCAGCTCGTGGACCAGGCTGACGGCGGAGGTCTGGACCGTGATGCCCCTCTGCTGCTCTATCTCCAGGAAGTCGGTGAAGAGCTGCTCCCCCGCCAGCTCGAAGCTTATGATGCCCGAGGCCGCCACCAGGGAGTCGGTCAGGGTGGTCTTCCCGTGATCGACATGGGCCACTATCCCTATGTTCCTCACCCTGTCCGTCTTCCACATCAGCTTCTCCACCTCGGAGATGTGCTTGTACCGGTGCATGCCCTCACCTTTGCAAACCCCTTACCCTTAGACGGGAATAAATAGTTTGTTTGACTCTATCTCCTCTTCCTTGGCGGGAGG
>QNVD01000151.1 GCA_004347925.1 Hadesarchaea archaeon | reverse complement strand
GGGCGAGCTCCTGAAGAAGGCGGAGGAGCTGCTGGACCAGGACATCCACGCCACCATCATCGCCAGTGGCTACAGGAAGGCGGCGGCCAAGGCGCAGGAGGTCCTGCAGAAGATCGCCCGCCCGATCTCCCCCGATGACGTGGACATGCTCAAGAAGATCGTGGCCACCTCCCTGAGCAGCAAGGGCTCCGAGATCAAGGGGGACAAGCTGGTGGGCCTCATCGTGGAGGCGGCCAAGCAGATCGTGAAGGTGGAGAACGGGAAGATCAAGGCGGACAGGGACAAGATAAAGCTGGAAAAGAAGATCGGGGGCTCCTCCTCCGACTCCCAGCTGGTGAGGGGCATCGTCCTGGACAAGGAGGTGGTGCACCCGGGGATGCCCAAGAGGGTCAGGAACGCCAAGATCGCCCTCATCAGCAGCGCCTTCGAGGTGGAGAAGACCGAGACGGACGCCAAGATCAACATCACCGATCCGGAGCAGCTGAAGAGCTTCCTGGATGAGGAGAGGAGGATGCTGGCAGACATGGTGGAGCAGGTGAAGAGGGTGGGGGCCAACGTGGTCCTCTGCCAGAAGGGGATAGACGACGTGGCTCAGCACTACCTGGCCAAGGCGGGCATCCTGGCCGTGAGGAGGGTCAAGGAGTCGGACATGCAGAAGCTGGCCGAGGCCACCGGTGGGAGGGTGGTGATGAGCCTGAAGGACCTCAGCCCCTCCGACCTGGGAACGGCGGAGCTCGTGGAGGAGAGGAAGGTGGCCGGGGAGGAGATGGTCTTCGTGGAGGGGTGCAAGGATCCCAAGGCCGTTACCATCCTGGTGAGGGGTGGAACCGAGCACGTGGTGGACGAGCTGGAGAGGGCGGTGCACGACGGGGTTTCCGTGGCCTGCGTCACCCTGGAGGACGGGAAGATCCTGCCGGGAGGGGGGGCCTGCGAGATGGAGCTGGCCAAGGAGCTCAGGGACTTCTCCAGGGAGCTGGGGGGAAGGGAGGCCCTGGCGGTCAACGCCTTCGCGGAGGCCCTGGAGATCATCCCCAGGACCCTGGCGGAGAACGCGGGCCTCGATCCCGTCGACATCCTGGTGAAGCTGCGCGCGGAGCATGAGAAGCCCAACGGGAGCAACAAGGGCATAGAGGTGGTGAGCGGTCAGATCATGGACATGATGGAGAAGGGGGTGGTGGAGCCCATCAGGGTGAAGCTGCAGGCCATCAAGTCCGCCAGCGAGGCCGCCGAGATGATCCTGAGGATAGACGACGTCATCGCCGCGGTGAAGACGGAGGAGGAGAAGAAGAAGGAGGAGAAGGAAGAGAAGAAGGAGACTCCCCCCTCACCAGAGTTTTGAATGCAGCTCGCTAGCTCGTGGGGGGGATGGGACGTTTTCTCTCTCAGGAAATACACCAAATTCGAAAAGGCCAGGATCATAGGGGCCAGGGCCCTCCAGATCTCCATGGGCGCTCCCGTGCTGGTGGAGGTCCCCCCCCACCTGAAGAGCTCGGTGGAGATCGCCCTCTACGAGTTCGAGAAGGGTGTTTGCCCCATCACGGTGCTCAGGGAGCCTCCCGGGGAGTTCTGATCATACCTTCGCCCGGTAGAGTGGCGGTAGGAAGCGCGTGAATTCACCCATCTCCTCCAGGCAGTGCCTGCGCAGGGACTCCCGGACCACCCGGAGGAGGCTCCTGGGCAGCCTGAAGGTGGAGCGCATCCGGGTCCCCCAGGGCGCCCTGTCGTACTCGTGCATGACCCATCCCATGGGCTCGTCCTCCTTGCCCAGGATGCTCGAGGCCACCGCGTGGCGGTAGGAGGTTGAACGGGGGATGGGTATCTCCTCGGGGTTTTCGGGCCGCATCCTCATCTCCACGGGAGGGGTCTCCCCT
>QNVD01000150.1 GCA_004347925.1 Hadesarchaea archaeon | reverse complement strand
GCCTCTCCCAGACCCTCTACGTCCCCTTCAGGCGCCCGGCGGAGAGGCTCATGGGCTTCTTCAAGGGCATAGACCAGGACCTCTACCGGGCCAACCTGCCCTTCTCCCCCGAGCGTTACGTCTCCACGGTGCTGGGGGTGAGCGTGCTGGTGGCCCTCCTCTCCTTCCTCCTCTCCCTCCTGATGTTCTCCCCCCTCCTGGCCCTGGTGGTGGCCCCCTCCGCCTTCCTCTTCTCCTTCATGTTCGGGAGGGTCTACCCCAAGAGCAGGGCGAAGAGCAGGGCGGTGCAGATCAACAGGGAGATACCCTACGCCCTGAGGCACATGGCCACCCACCTCTCCTCCGGGATAGGTCTCCCCGAGAGCGTCACCTCCGTGAGCAAGGCGGGCTACGGGGTCCTCTCGGAGGAGTTCGGGAGGGTGGTGAAGGACATGAACGGGGGGATGAGCATGGAGGAGGCCCTCACCGCCCTGGCCCAGAGGGTGGAGTCGGAGCCCCTCAGGCGCTTCGTCAGGCAGGTGGTGAGGACGCTGAGGGTGGGGGGGGACCTCTCCGACCTCCTCAACTCCCTGGCGGACGAGACCGCCTTCGAGATGCGCATGAAGCTGAGGGACTACACCCAGTCCCTCAACATGCTCACCCTCATCTACATGTTCGCCTCCTCCGTGGTCCCCGCCCTCCTCATCATCATGACCACCGTCACCTCGGGGATGGGGGGAGCCACCCTCACCACCGGAACGGCCGCCGTGCTCTTCCTCCTGCTGGTGCCCTTCCTGCTGGTGGTCTTCCTCTTCATGGTCAAGAGGTTCGAGCCGAGGTTGTGAGATGGGGCTGGTGGAGAGGTCGGCGGCTCTGGCCAGGCGCCTCCTGCCTGAGAGGATGCTGGAGGGGGTGGACCGAAGGCTCCTCTCCACGGGCATCCTTCTGAGCGCGGAGGAGTACGTGGGGATCTGTCTCCTCCTCTCCCTGGTGGGGGGGGCGGTGGCGGGAGTCCTGGGCCTCCTCCTCCTTTCACCCCCCCTCCTCCCCCCCCTCTTCCTGCTGGGTCTGCTGGGTACCTTCCTGCTGGGGACCTTCGGGGTTCCCCCCTACCTCACCCAGAGGAGGGCGGCCAGGCTGGAGAGGGAGCTCCCCGACGCCCTCAGGCAGATGGCCAGCACCCTGAGGGCGGGGATGAGCATAGACGTGGCGATGGAGGAGGTGGCGAAATCGGGCTACGGCATCCTCTCCGCGGAGTTCGAGAGGGCCCTGGCGGAGGTGAGGAGGGGGAGGCCCCTGGTGGAGGCCCTGTGGGCCCTCTCCGTGAGGTCCGGCTCCCCCCTCTGCGAGAGGGCCTTCGGGCTCCTCATCGAGGGGATAGAGAGGGGGGTGGCGCTGGCGGACGTGCTCCAGGCGGTGGCCAGGGACATAGGGGAGGTGCACGCCCTGCAGAGGGAGAGGAAGGCGGCCACCACCCAGCAGGTCCTCTTCCTGGTGGCGGTGTCCCTCTTCGCCTCCCCCTTCATCCTGGGCCTGACGGTCTCCATAGGGGGGGCGGGGGGAGGGGTGAGGATGCCCGAGGGCATGGACCTCATCGTGCTTGGCTACACCCTCATCCAGGCCTCCCTCTGCGCCCTGGCGGTGGGGATCGTGAGGTACGGGAAGGTCTCCAAGGGCCTCACCTTTTTGCTCCCCTTCGCGGTAGCCTCGGCCGCGGTCTTCCGCCTCTCGGGCTTCCTGGTGTGAGCTCCCAGGGTGTGAACTACCCCCAGCTTTCGCAGGGGGCTTCCTGCTTCAGCGACGGGGCTTGCCCCGCGACCACGGCAGAAGCCGGGACGCAGAGTAGGGGCCCCATCTCCACAGGCGTGACTTCGGGCCGTCCCAGCCCTAGGGAGAGGATTCGG
>QNVD01000015.1 GCA_004347925.1 Hadesarchaea archaeon | reverse complement strand
AACTCCCTCCTCTACCCCAGGGTGAGGGACCTCAGGAAGCTGGGCTCGGCGGGGGTGGAGGCCTGCTGGGTGGCCTGCGGCAGGGGGGACGCCTACGTGACCACGGCCATCCAGCCCTGGGACGTGGCGGCCTCCGTCCTGGTGGTGGAGGAGGCGGGTGGGAGGGTGACGGACTTCTCGGGTGGGGGGTGGAGGCCGGAGGCCCTGGACCTGGTCTTCTCCAACGGGAGGCTGCACGGGGAGCTGCTGGAGCTGCTGGGCCGGGAGGGGGTTAAAAGGGGTGAAGGGAAAGGGGAGAGGGAATGAGGCCCCAGCACCTCGGCCTGATACCCGACGGGAACAGGAGGTGGGCCAGGGAGCACGGGCTGGAGATCTGGCAGGGTCACGAGAGGGGGGTGAGGGTGCTGGAGGACTTCTTCCGGTGGTGCCTGGAGGAGGACATCCCCGAGGTCACCGTCTACACCCTCTCCCTGGAGAACCTGGAGAGGAGGTCCCCCCAGGAGCTCCAGCACCTCTACAGGCTCATGAACTCCTGCCTCAGGAGGCTGGAGGGGGACCGCACCCTCCACGAGCACGAGGTGAGGGTGAGGGTGGTGGGTAGGCTGCACAGGCTCCCGGACTTCCTCCTGGCCGGGGCCAGGAGGGTGATGGAGGCCACCCGGCACTACCAACGCAGGCACCTGAACTTCCTCATAGCCTACGGGGCGCAGGACGAGCTCCTGAGCTGCGTGAGGCGCCTCCTCTCCAGCAGGCCCGCCAGGCTGACCAGGCAGGTGCTGGAGAGGTACCTCTGGGTGAGGAGGCCCCTGGACATGGTGATAAGGACGGGGAAGGAGCACAGGCTCTCCAACTTCCTCCTCTACCAGGCCGCCTACGCCGAGCTCTTCTTCGTGGACAAGTACTGGCCCGACTTCACCAGGGAGGACCTCAGGAGGTGCCTGGAGGAGTTCGAGAGGAGGCAGAGGAGGATGGGGAGCTGAGCCTCCTCAGCCTGAGCCTGAAGGTCTCCCCCTCCACCTCCCAGTCCCTCACGTAGCCCTCCCCCCCCACCTCCTCCCTCCTCCGGATCCTCAGCTCCCCTATCCTTACCTCCCTCCTCAGGTACTCCAGGTGGGGCTCCAGCAGCCCGGCCTCCTCCTCCCCCATGCCCAGCTCCGCCTCCACCCTCTCCTCCATTCCCAGCCCCATCTCCTTCCTCATCACCTGCAGGCGCCTGACCAGCTCCTTGGCCAGGGCCTCCCCCCTGAGCTCGGGGGAGAGCTCCCTGCTCACCGCCACCTCCCCCCTCTCGGAGGCCGCGGTGGAGTACTCCCCCCCGGGCAGGGCCTCCTCCGGTCCCAGCAGGAGCAGCCTCTTGCAGTTGAACCTCTCCCTGAGGAACTCCTCCAGCCCCCTCAGGAGCCCCGCGTCCTCGGCCGAGCGCAGCCTCACCGCCACCTCCCTCACGGGCCACCTGAGCTTCAGCCCGGCCCTCTGCCTGGCCTCCGCCACCAGCTCGGTGAGGAGGCGGGCCAGCTCCATGGCCCTCTCCAGCCTCTCGTCCCTGAGTCCCTCCTCGGGGGAGGGCCAGTCCTGCAGGTGGACGCTCTCGGGCTGGGAGGGATCCACCCCCCTCACCAGCTCGGCGTACATCACCTCCGAGAGGTGGGGGGCGAAGGGGGCCAGCAGGAGGAGGAGGGTGCTCAGGCAGCGGTGGAGGACGGCGTAGGCCGCGAGCTTGGAGGGGTGCTCCCTCTCTATCCAGGTCCTGGGGCGGATGGCCCTGATGTACCAGCGGCTCAGGTCCTCCAGGATGAAGGAGAGGAGGGCCCTGGAGGCCCGGTGGAGCTCGCACCTCTCCAGGGCCTCCGTGACCTCCCTCACCAGCCCCTGGGTCCTGGAGAGCATCCACCTGTCCTCGGGGAGGAGGTGGGGGCGCAGCCCCTCCAGGGGGGCGCGGGAGGGGTGGAAGGAGTCCAGGGACATGTAGGTGGTGGCGAAGACGTGGACGTTCCAGAGCACCTGCAGGGCCCTGGCCACCTGCCTGAGCTCCGTGAGGTTGAACTTAAGGTCCTCCCAGGGGGGATTGGCGGAGAGGAGGTAGAGCCTCAGCACGTCGGCCCCGTGCTCCTCCGCCACCTCCACGGGATCTATCACGTTCCCCAGGGACTTGGACATCTTCCTCCCCTGGGCGTCCAGGGCGAAGCCGTGGGTGAGCACCCTCCGGTAGGGAACCTCCCCCAGGGCTATCACGGAGGAGACCTGCTGGGCGTAGAACCACTTGGTCACCTGGTCCTCCCCCTCCGTGATGAAGGCGCTGGGCCACAGCCTGTCGAACAGCTCCCTGCGCTGGGGGAAGCCCAGGCTGGCCCAGGAGGCTATGCTGGAGTCGAACCAGACGTCCAGCACGTCCGGGACCCTCCTCATCTCCCCCCCGCAGCTCGGGCACCTCCCCGTCAGCCCGTCCAGCTCGGAGCGGTGCAGGTCGATCTCCCCCTCCCTCCCCGTGAGCTCCCTGAGCTCCCCCAGGCTCCCCACCAGGACCGAGTGCCCGCAGGACCCGCAGACCCAGAGGGGGAGGGGTATCCCCCAGTACCTCTGCCTGGAGAGGCACCAGTCCCCCACCGAGAGGACCCCGTTCACGTACCTCTCCCTCACCCACCCCGGCACCCACTCCACCTTCTCGTTCTTCTCCAGCAGGAGGGGCTTGATCTCGGACACCTTCAGGAACCACTGCTCGGTGGCCCTGAAGAGGAGGGGGGTCTTGCACCTCCAGCAGTGGGGGTAGGCGTGCAGGACGGTGCCGCTCTTCACCAGCAGCCCCTTCCTCCTGAGGTCCTCCAGCACCAGGGGGTCGGCCTCCTTCACGAAGAGGCCGGCGTACCTCCCCACCTCCTGGGTGAACCTGCCGTCGGGCCCCACGGGGCTGAAGACGGGGAGCCCGTACTGCTGCCCCACCTGGAAGTCCTCCTCCCCGAAGCCCGGGGCGGTGTGCACGCACCCCGTTCCCTCCTCCAGCACCACGTGGGTCCCCAGGATCACCCGGTGGTGGGGCTCGAACTCCCTCTGCTTCGGAACCTCCTCCAGCAGGGGGTGCTCGTAGGCCATCCCCTCCAGCTCCCTCCCCCTCACCCTCTCCAGGATCCTGTACCCCTCCCAGCCCAGCTCCCTGGCCACCCTGGGCACGGTCTCCTCCGCCAGCACGTAGACCTCCCCCCCCACCTCCACCCTGGCGTAGGTGAAGTCGGGGTGGACGCAGACCGCCAGGTTGGCGGGGAGGGTCCAGGGGGTGGTGGTCCAGATGAGGAGGTACTCCTCCCTCCCCCTCACCCTGAAGCGGGCGTAGAGGGAGGGGTCCCTGACCTCGTGGTACTCCCCCCTCACCTCGTGCTCGGCCAGGGCGGTCTCGCACCTGGGGCACCAGTGGATCACCCTGAGGTCCTTCCTCAGCAGGCCCCTCTCGTGGGCCCTCTTCAGCGTCCACCAGGCGGACTCGATGTACTCGTTGGTGAGGGTGAGGTAGGGCTCCTCCCAGTCCATCCAGACCCCCAGCCTCCTGAACTGCTGGGTCATGAGCCTCACGTGCTCCATGGCCCAGCGCCTGCACTCCTCTATGAACCTCCCCACCCCCACCTCCCTCTCGATGTCCTTCTTGGAGCGTATCCCCAGCCTCTCCTCCACCATCACCTCTATGGGGAGGCCGTGGCAGTCCCAGCCGGGCTGGCGGCGGACGTCGAAGCCCCTCATGGTCCAGTACCTGAGGAGCACGTCCTTCAGGACCTTGTTCCAGGCCGTGCCCAGGTGGATGGAGCCGCTGGCGTAGGGGGGACCGTCCAGGAAGTAGAGGGGCGGCTTCCCCCTACCCTTCTCCTTGACCTTCCGGTAGATCCCCCTCTCCTCCCACCACCTCTGCACCTCCCTCTCCGCCTCGGGAGGCCGGTAGAACCTGGAGGCGGGCTTCATGGTCAGATATTCGTTGGTGGTGCGCTTTAATTTTAACACCGATGTTCTCTTCCGCAGAGGGGGGAGGAAGAACGGGGAGAAGGCTGGATCAGGCCCTCCGAAGCGCAGGGGAAGCCGGTGGACCCAACACGTTGCCTAGGTTTTCCCGCGCCCCGCCCTTTCCTCCCTGCCCAGCACCAGCCTCCAGGCCCTGCTGGCCACCCTCACCCCCACCGCGATCAGGGCGATGCCGCTGAGGGTGACCCCCACGGCGTAGGCGATGCCGGAGGGATCCCCCGCCGCCGCCAGCCCGCTGCCTATCAGGCAGAGGACCCCCGCCAGGAAGAGGGAGGTGGTGGTCAGCGCCCCTGGCCAGGGATGGCTGAGGGCCACCAGG
>QNVD01000149.1 GCA_004347925.1 Hadesarchaea archaeon | reverse complement strand
CATTTCACCCCAGATCTGCCCCGCCGGGGCAGAAAACGGGAGGAATTCTATTCCCTAACTTTTTGCGGAGTTACGGTTAGAAAAGGGTTTATTATGTCCAACCTCAAAATCTGTGAATGTTATGGATTTCTTACACACCCAGCACTTGCCTGTCATCCTGTTTCCGAAATATTTCCTCCAAACAGTTTCTTTGACAGTTTTGGGGCATGAACGTCTTTTCTTAGGAGTGGAGGTTTTATCATGAAGTTTTATTCCAATCAACTGAAATACATCTTTAGGCTGAGCCATCATAATTGCTTTTACCCACTCTTTAAAAGTTTTCTCCCAAATCCCCAAATCCCTGACCCTAATTCGATTTTCGGGGTTTCAGCATGAAAGAGGGGGGAAAGACGGAGAAAAAGACTGGAAAAGAAAGATGTGAGGGGGAGATTTTTGTGTTCGCCACTGTATAAGCTCCGGATTTGACAGGAGAGGCGAGGGTGGCTTGGATGGCTTGTTTTGAAGGCAGGATGCAAAAATTGTAAAAAACCTTGACTTTTTGAGAGGAAAGTCATGGGAGCTATTTTCACGCCCGATTTTCCTCCGTTTCCGGGGGTAAGAAACTAACAAGTAAAGCGGGGTATATCCCCCTTAACACGGCCCAGCCTTCTCGGACCCCACGGTGGGGGAAAGTCGGGGCACGGAGTTCCTAACTCCCACAGGCCCTCCTGTAGTAACGCAATCCAAGCACTTAGCCTCGCGCGGGCTCCTCGCCAAAAGAGCAGGGGCTGGGTCGGAACGCAGATTCCGATCTGCGATATTAGCTCGAGGTCCTAGGCCGAAAACTCGGAGGGAGAAGAGGAAAGGATGAGGAAGAAGAAAATCGTGGAGAAGGTGCTGAGGAGGCTCATGGAGCTGGCCACGGACCTCTGGAGGGTCCCCTAGGAGTCGGACGCTGGGGGAGATAACGTAAGGATATCCGGATGGTAGCGGGGGGAGGACTTGAACCTCCGACCTCCGGGTTATGAGCCCGGCGGGCACTCCACGCTGCCCCACCCCGCTCCAAATATTATGGCCCTCCGCCGGATAAAATGCTTGCGAGGGTTCGGTTGAGTTACCTCCTTTTCTAATTCCTCCCCACCAGAGCCTTTGATGAAGGGAGTGGCGGTTTCGGACCTCATAAGATCCATGCTCAGGATGGGCTTCTCCCGGGAGGAGATCTACGAGGTGCTGGCGGGGGCGGGGGTCTTCGGGGAGGAGGTCCACCTCCTCATGGAGCACCTCAGGGCCGAGTTCGAGGAGAGCGGGCTCGAGGCCCGGCCCTCCCACCTCGCCGGGGAGCTCCTCCGCGCGCTGAAGCCTGAGCTTGAGGCCCTGGCCAGGGAGGTGACCGCGCGCCTCGACTCACTGAGGCTGGAAGTGGAGGAGATGGGGGAGGAGCTCAGGAGGAGACGGAGAAGGGCCAGGGGCTGAAGACCACCACCCTGGTCTCAAACCTCAGCCTGGGCAGGGTGAAGCGGTAGGAGAGGGGGAGGCGGGAGGGATAGCCGGGCAGGAGGAGGGTGGGATAGTTGAAGTCGGAGATCTCCTCAACCGGTTCCCGCTCCAGCACCACCTCCGTCCTCCACTCGGCCCACCAGACCCTCACCCCCAGGTAGGGAAGGAGGAGGGGGGTGGCGGAGGGGAGGCCCAGAAGGCCCGAGGGATCCTCCCTCCTGAACCTCACCTCCCTCACCCTGAGCTCCCTGAGGACGGAAAGACCGGGCTCCCCCCTCACGGGCGGAAGGAGGATTTCGGGGCAGGGCCCCGAGGGCCCCACCAGCCTCCCGAACTCCTCCGCGGCCCCCCGCAGGAGAAGGCGGAGGGATTCGAGCGCCTCCCCGCCGTTCTCGCAAGACAGGCTTGAGAGGCTG
>QNVD01000148.1 GCA_004347925.1 Hadesarchaea archaeon | reverse complement strand
CAGCTGCACCAGCCTCTCTATCCTCTCCAGGGCCAGCGCCTTGTGGTTCTCCCTCACTTCCTTCCCAGCCTCCTCTCCTGCACCCCCTCCCTCTCCTCGTAGGAGAAGATCAGCCTGGCCACGATGGAGCTGGAGGGGAGGGGCTCCGGGTCCACGCAAACCCTCTCCACCGGGAGGTCGCCGAAGTCGGAGAGGTAACCCCCCTCCGCAAAGCCCCCCACCACCGCACACACCTCCCTCCCCCGGTAGAGATCCCTCCAGAGCCTGGGCTCCCCGGCGGGGTCCATCACGAGGATCTCGGGGGCCCCCACCCTCCTCAGCAGGTCCACCAGGCTCTCCCTCCTCATCCTCAGCCTGCCCCCCTCCGTTTCCCCCCTCAGGAAGAGCTCCTCCATCAGCCCCACGAAGCGGTTGAAGGACCTGGGGGGCCTGGTCTCCGGATCCACCTCTATCACCTCGTCGTTCCGGGTGTGGACGTAAATCCTCAGCAGGCCCTCCCTGTTCAGGGGGGAGTCCAAGCCGAGGAGAAGGCAGCGGTGCACGATGTCCGGCCTACCCCTCCTCCGCCCGTCCTCCAGCCTGCGCAGGGCGGGGTAGAAGAGGCTGGAGTCCAGGAGGAGCTCGGTGGGCCTCCTCCCCCTCCTCCTGGCCCACCACCTGATCACCCGGTGATCCGCTATCTCCGGTGGGACCCTCTCCAGCTCGCAGTCGGCCAGCACCAGGTGGAGCATCAGGTAGCTTTCTCCCCCCGCCAAAAAGCTTTTTAAAGACCTCCCTGAAGGGAGGAGATAGGATGGACGCTACCACGGTGCTGCTGCTGGTGAGCGGTCTGTACCTCCTGGTGGTCTTCGCCGTTCTGGGGAGGCTGGGTCTCAAGGGGGACCTGCCCAAGTTCGTGGCGGTGATGAGGGCGGCCGTTCCCCTTGGGATGATCCTGGGTCTCATCGACCTGATCGTGCTGGCCGTGAACCAGCTCTAGGGTAAGGCTCCCGCCTGCAGCAAAGTTTATAGGGGGGCGGTGAACCCCTTCTTGCGTGAGGAGTTCGGAGGAGTACCGGAACGCGCTCCGCCGGATGAAGAAGAACGTCTACATAGACGGCAAGCTGGTGGAAAGGGACGACCCCCTCCTCCGGCCCTCCCTGAACATCCTCTCCAAGACCTTTGACCTGGCGGAGAACCCCAACTTCAAGGACCTCATCGTGACCAGGTCCCACCTGGACGGCAGGCCCATCAACCGCTTCACCCACATCAACCCGCCCTCACCGATCTGGTGATGGGGGCCGCGGCCCTCACCGCCGATTACCAGGGCATAGCCAACAAGCCCCACGTGCGCTCCAGGCTGGCCGAGCTGGCCTGCGTGGCGGAGCTGGTCTACGCCGCGGGGATAGCCGCGGCGGTCACGGGGGAAAAGCACCCCTCGGGGACCTTCCTCCCCAACATGACCTACGTGAACATGGGGAGGAGGCACGCGGGGATCAACGTGTACAAGGAGCTGGAGATCCTGACCGAGATAGCGGGTGGCCTCCCCGCCACCCTTCCCTTCGAGGGGGACTTCCTCAATCCGGAGACGGGCAAGTACCTGGAGAAGTACATAAAGAGGAGGGAGGGGGTTCCCGCGGAGAACATCCACCGCTGCTTCCGCATGCTCTCCGACATGCTGGCCTCCTCGCTGGGAGGGGTGATGGCCATAGCGGGGGTTCACGGGGGAGGCTCCCCATCATGGAGGAGATCCTGATCCTCCTCACCTACGACTTCGACTCCAAGAAAGAACTGGTTAAATACCTGGCCGGGATAAAGGATTGATAGCATGGGGGAGAGGTTAGAGGCCCTCCTGAGGATCCCCCTGGCCATCGTCTACGGAATCATACTGGCCGTCTGGGGCTTCATCACGGCCCTGG
>QNVD01000147.1 GCA_004347925.1 Hadesarchaea archaeon | reverse complement strand
CCCCCCCTGTCTCCACCAGCTCCATCCCCCTGGCCAGGCTCCTCCTGTGGTACCTCAGGAGGTTCAGCATGGCCGCGAGGTAGGCCCCCCTGTCCCCCCTGGCCACCTCCAGGCCCACCAGCGGCTGGCCGTGCCTGGCGGTGGAGTTGAGGCAGGTGGCGAACTCCCCCGCATCCCTGAGTTCCGGCCCCTCCCCCTCCAGCGTGTAAACCTCCCCCACGATGAGGTTGGGGACGTACCTGGAGAACTCGGGGGGGACGCTGCTCAGGGCCAGGGAGAGGAGGGCCCCGGCCAGCCTCCTCTTCTCCTCCGGGGTCAGATCGGCCGGCCTCTTCCATCCCCCCTCCCCCCTCACCTGGATTCCCAGGGACCTGATCAGCTCCAGGCACCCCTCGCTGGAGCGGGNGAGGCCGGGTATGGGGGGATCGGAGAGGCCCTCCAGGGCCCTGAAGAGGGGGCGGCTGTGCCTTCCGTAGAGCTGGAGGTCCATCTCCCTCCTCACCCTCCCCCCCTGCACGGCCTCCTCCAGGATCTCCCTGTTTTTCCCCACCAGCTTCCCCCAGGCGTTCTGCACGTCCCCCACCGCGCCCACCAGGGCCAGGGGGGAAAGGTCGGAGTGGAGGGGGCTGAGCTCCTTGGCCAGGAGGAAGGCCATGCCCGCCCCGCTTATCTCCCTGGTCCCGTCCATCCCCAGCAGGTGGGCGTTCAGGTGCAGGAGCCCGCTCCACCCCTCCCCGGCCTCGGGGGGGTGATGGTCGCAGATGATGACCTTCCTCCCCGCGTACTTCTCCCTGAGGTTGAGGAGCTGGGAGCTGCCCAGGTCGGTGAAGATGGTGAGGGGGGCGGGCTCCAGCTCCTCCACCACCTCCCGGTAGAGCATGGGCACGAACCTCACCCCGTGCTCTATTCCCTCCCTCTCCAGGGCCCGGGAGAGGAGGGCGGCCGCGCAGATCCCGTCCACGTCCATGTGCGAAACGATCTCCACCGGGTCCCTCCTCCCGAGCTCCCTGAGGACCTCGGCCGCCCTTTTTATCTCCCCCGGCACAGAAACCCTGAGCGGCAGAAGAAATAACGGTGACGGTGATGAGGGCGGTGGAGCTGAGAGGGGATCGCGTCCTCATCCTGGATCAGACCCTCCTCCCCCACCGGGTGAAGGTGCTGGAGTGCAGGACCCCGGAGCAGGTGAGGAGGGCCATCGCGGAGATGAGGGTGAGGGGGGCGCCGGCGGTGGGGATGGCGGCCGCCATGGCCCTGGCCCTGGCCGCCCTCCGCTCCAGGGGGAGCCCGGAGGGAAGGCTGAGGGAGCTGGAGGAGGTGGCGGAGGGGCTCAGGAGGACCAGGCCCACCGGGGCCGACCTCTTCCGCAGGCTGGAGGAGGTGATGGAGGCGGTGAGGAGGGCCGCGGAGGAGGGGAGGGACCTGGGGAGGGCGGCGGTGGAGGAGGTGAGGAGGAGGCTCAGGGAGTACGAGGAGGTGGAGAGGAGGATGGGGGAGCACGGGGCGGGGCTCATACCGGACGGGGCCACCGTCCTGACCCACTGCAACGCGGGCTGGCTGGCCACCCCGGGGAGGTACGGGACGGCCCTCTCCTCCATAAGGTTCGCCAGGAGGCAGGGGAAGAGGGTGAGGGTGCTGGCCACGGAGACCAGGCCCCTCCTGCAGGGGGCCAGGCTCACGGCCTGGGAGCTCTCCAGGGAGGGAATAGAGGTGACGGTTATCACGGACGGGATGGCGGGCTACTGCCTCTCGAGGGGGATGGTGGACCTGGTGGTGGTGGGGGCGGACAGGGTCTTCAGGGACGGTCACGTGATCAACAAGGTGGGGACCTACCCCATCGCGGCCGTGGCGAGGAGGCACGGGGTTCCCTTCTACGTGTTCGCCCCCCTTTCCACCTTCGACCTGTCGGGCAGGGTGGAGGAGGTGGAGATAGAGCACAGG
>QNVD01000146.1 GCA_004347925.1 Hadesarchaea archaeon | reverse complement strand
GGGGAAGGGTGGAGGAGGCGACCGTGCTGGTGGACAGGGAGGAGGGGGCCAGGGAGCTGCTGGGGAGGGAGGGGATAAGGCTCCTATCCGTGATGACCGCTCGGGAACTCCTTCAGGAGCTTTATAACATGGGAAGCCTTAGCGAGGAGGAGTATGGGGAGATCATGAGGTACCTGGAGGGGAGGAAGCATGTTTAGGGGAAGGGATGTTCTCTCCATCCTGGACTTCTCCGCCTCCGAGCTGGAGCACCTCTTCAGGAAGGCCTCCACCATCAGGCAGGGAAACGGGCTGAGGGGGAAAATCCTGGCCACGGCCTTCTTCGAGCCCAGCACCCGCACCAGACTCAGCTTCGAGACGGCCATGCTAAAGCTGGGGGGAAGCGTGATAGGGTTCGGGGGGGAGGAGGCCACCTCCCTGGCCAAGGGGGAGAACCTGGCGGACACCATCAGGATGCTCGACGCCTACGCGGACGCCATAGTGATAAGGCACCCGCTGGAGGGGGCCGCCAAATTGGCGGCGGAGGTGGCGGAGGTGCCGGTGATCAACGGGGGGGACGGAAAGCAGCACCACCCCACCCAGGCCATGGTGGACCTCTACACCATCAGGAAGGAGATGGGTAGGATAGAAGGGCTGAGGGTGGCCCTGGTGGGGGACCTGAGGTACGGGAGGGCGGCCACCTCCTTCCTCTACGGCCTCTGCAAGTTCGGGGTGGAGAAGCTCTTCCTGGTCTCCCCTCCCTCCCTGAGGCCCCGGGAGGAGGTGCTGGAGTTCCTCAGGTCCTCGGGGGTGGAGCACGAGCTCACGGAGGACCTGGGAAGGGTGGTGGGGGAGGTGGAGGTCATGTACGTCACCAGGATCCAGAAGGAGAGGTTTCCGGATCCCTCCGAGTTCGAGAAGGTGAAGGGAAGCTACAAGCTCACCGTCGAGCTGGCGGAAAGGATGAAGGAGGGGGCCATCATCCTCCACCCGCTGCCCAAGGTGGATGAGATAGAGCTGGGGGTGGACGAGAACGAGCACGCCCGGTACTTCCAGCAGGCGGCCTACGCCGTGCCCGTTAGGATGGCCCTCCTGTCCCTGATCCTGAAGGGGGGATGAAGGGTGAAGGAGAAGTCCAAGGAGCTGGTGGTGAGGAAGATAGAGAGGGGAACGGTGATAGACCACATCCCGGTGGGTCAGGCCCTCAACGTGATAAGGCTGCTGGGGATAAAGGGGGGGGAGGGGTACACGGTGGCCGTGGTGATGAATGTGGACAGCAGGAAGCACGGGAAGAAGGACATTGTGAAGGTGGAGGGGAAGGAGCTCTCGGCGGCGGAGGTTAACAGGATAGCCCTGGTGGCCCCGGAGGCCACCATCAACGTGATCCAGGACTTCGAGGTGGTGAAGAAGACCACGGTGAAGCTGCCCGATCGCCTTCAGGGGATGGTGAGGTGCACCAACCCCAGCTGCATCACCAACAAGCCCCGGGAGCCCGTGACCCCCACCTTCAGGGTTCTCTCCCGTTCCCCCCTTCTCCTGCTCTGCGAGTACTGCGGGACGAGGGTTCTTCAGGAGGATGTGATAAAGCAGTACGCGGGGTAGAGCTTGAGGTTTGAGGAGCTGGGGATGTATCCCGCCAGGGTGGAGAGGAAGGTGCGTGAGACCCCCAGGGTGACCTCCCTCTACCTGCGCTCTCCCCTTCCCGAGCCCTCTCCCGGCCAGTTCGTGATGGTCTGGCTGCCGGGTGGGGAGGAGGTGCCCATGAGCGTTTCGGGATGGAGGAGGGGGATCCTCAGGATCTCCGTGGCCGGGGTGGGGGAGACCACCCGAAGGCTGCAGGGGGTGGAGGAGGGGGGCCACCTGGGGGTCAGGGGCCCCTTCGGCAGGGGATTCGAGCTGGGGAGGGGGCCCCACCTGCTGGTGGGAGGGGGAACGGGCATGGCGCCCCTCATCTTCGCCTGCCGCAGGCTCAGGGAG
>QNVD01000145.1 GCA_004347925.1 Hadesarchaea archaeon | reverse complement strand
GGCAGCCTTACCCCCTCGCAGGGGGATGCTGCCCCCGCCTTTGGCCCCCTTGGAGGTCAGTGGGGGGATCGCGATCAGTTGTACTTTTTCCTGAGCCTGAACTCCTCCTGCTTCCCGGCGTTCCAGTTCTTCACGGGCCTGTAGTACCCCACCACCCTGGAGTACACGTCGGCCTCCTTCCCGCAGACGGGGCAGGAGGGGTGCTCTCCCCTCAGGAGCCCGTGATCGCCGCATATGGAGTAGGTGGGGGTGAGGGTGAAGTAGGGGAGCCTGGTGTTGGAGGTGACCTTCCTCATCAGGTTCTCGCAACTCTCCCCGTCCTCCAGGCTCTCCCCCAGGTAGATGTGGAAGACCGTCCCTCCCGTGTAGAGGGTCTGCAGGGGCTCCTGGTGCTCCAGGGCGTCCACCAGGTCGAAGTCGGAGTCCACGGGGAGCTGGGTGGAGTTGGTGTAGAAGGGCTCCCTCTCCCCGCTGGTGTGGATGGCCTTCCCGAACTTCCTCCTGTCCAGCCTGGCCAGCCTGTAGCTCACCCCCTCCGCGGGCGTGGCCTCCAGGTTGTACAGGTGGCCGGTCTCCTCCTGAAGCTTTTTGCACTCCCCCCTGAGGAACTCCAGCACCCTCCTGCAGAGGTCCGCCCCCTCTTTGCTCGCTATCCCGCCCTCGATCCCCATGTTCAGGCACATCTCGTGGCCTCCGACCACGCCTATGGTGGAGAAGTGCCTCCTCAGGTCCCCGAAGTACTCCTTCGTGTAGGGGAGCAGGCCGTCCCTGATGTTCCTCTCCACGATTCTCCTCTTGTGCTCCAGGGCCCTCCCCGCCAGGATGCAGAGGTACCTCAGCCTCCGGAAGAGCTCCTCCTCGCTCCCCCTCGCCAGGTACCCCGCCCTGGAGAGGTTGAGGGTGACCACCCCCACGCTCCCCGTCTTCGGGGAGCTCCCGAAGAGCCCCCCCGTCACGTTCCTCTGGAGCTCCCTGAGGTCGAGCGAGAGCCTGCAGCACATGGAGTACACCTGGTGGGGGCTGAGGTCGCTGTTCACGAAGTTCTGGAAGTAGGGGAGCCCGTACTTGGCCGTCACCTCGAAGAGGAGGCGGCTCAGCCCGTCCTCCCACGGGAAGTCCTTGGTGATGGCGAAGGTGGGGATGGGGAAGGTGAAGGGCCTGCTGGAGGCGTCGCCCTCCAGCAGGACCTCCAGGAAGGCCTTGTTGAAGAGCTCTATCTCCTCCTCGTATTCCTCGTAGGTCCTGCCCCGGGGCTCGCCCCCTATCACCACCGGTCTGCCCCTCAGCGGCTCCGGGACCCCGCAGGCCAGCGTGACGTTGCTGAAGGGGCTCTGCCCACCCCAGCGGGAGGTCACGTTGAGGTTGTACACGAACATCTGCAGGAGCTGCTTGAGCTGCCTGTAGGTGAGCCCGTCCTCCCTTATGAAGGGGGCCAGGTAGGCGTCTATCCAGGAGAAGGCCTGGGCCCCGGCCCACTCCTGCGTCATCACCCCGATGTAGTTCACCACCTGCATCAGGGCCACGTCGAGGTGCCTGGGGGGCCTGGAGTGGGGGTTGTTCCCCACGCTNACCAGCCCCTTCGTCAGGATGTCCTCCATGGAGTGGCCGCAGCAGTATCCTGAGAGCCCCTGGTAGAGGTCGTGGAGGTGCAGGTCCCCGTCCACGTGGGCATCGGAGACCTCGGGGGGATAGACCTTGTCCAGCAGGTACCTGGCGTTGATGTGCCCCGCCGAGTTGAACATCATGGAGGAGATGCTGGGCCTGAGGTTGGCGTTCTCCTTGGTCCTCCAGTCCGTCCCCCCCACGAACTCCTCCACCATCCTCGCCACGTCGAAGATGGTGCTCCTGCTCCTCCTGAGCTCGTCGTGCCTCTTCCTGTACTCGTGGTACCTCTCGGAGAGGGTCCCGTACCCCTCCTCCCTCAGCACCGCCTCCACCTCGTCCTGGACCACCTCC
>QNVD01000144.1 GCA_004347925.1 Hadesarchaea archaeon | reverse complement strand
CCCCCCCGCCGAGCGGAAGACCGCCCTCCTGTCCCCCACCCCCTCCAGGAGCTTCAGCACCCCCCTGTTGCCTATGGTGAGGAAGACGTACTTGGAGTAGGGACCGGGGAAGCCCCTGAGGCTGTGGATGAAGAGGCCCGAGTCCTCCACGAAGCAGGGCGCCTTGAGGATCCCGAAGACCTGCTGCACCCCCACCTTGGCTATGTCCGAGAGCTCGTCGGCCTGGATCTCCAGGTAGGGGGTCCGGCTGTGCTGGATCTCCACCCCGAGCTTGGCCGCCAGGGCGCTCACCTCCCTGAACTTCCCCTCATTTCCCGTCGCGAAGAAGAGCACCACGCTCCTCCCTCCCCACGTACCTTCCCCTCCTGGCCACCTCCTCCGCCCTCCTCAGCACCTCTCTTCCCTCCCCCCCGAACTCCCTCAGGTAGGCGGAGCAGATCTCCCGGTAGGCCTCCTCCGCCACCCTGAAGTGGACGCTCTGGAGGGCCCTCCTGAGCAGGTGCAGGTCCACCCCCCTCGCCTCCAGGGAGGGGTTGTACTCCCCCAGCCCGAAGTCCACCAGGTAGAGCTCACCCCCGGGAGAGAGGAGGAGGTTGGAGGTGGTGAGGTCACCGTGCACGATGCCCCTCCGGTGAAGGCGGGCCAGGTACCTGCCTATCTTCCGGTAGATCCTCCTCCTCTCCCCCTTCCCCATCCCCTCCAGCACCTCCTTGAGTGTCCTCCCCTCCACGTACTCCATCACCAGCCTCATGTTCTGCCTGTCCACCTCGTAGACCGGAGGGGTGGGAACCCCGGCCAGCTTGGCATCGAAGAGCAGCCTGGCCTCCAGGCAGGTGCGTCCCTCCCTCAGGGGCAGGTCCAGCTCCCGCACCCTGTATCCCTTGGGCACCCTGTGCTTCACCACCACCTTCCCCTCCCCCAGCGGGTGGAGGACCTCGGCGAAGCTTTCCAGGTGGAGCTCGGCCTCCGCCCCCCTCTTCATCAGCATGGAATCCTTTAGGGATGAGAGGGATTGGTTTTAACCCTGCCGTTTCCGCCAGGGCACCTCCACCTCGTCCGTCCTCCACCTCTGTCTGACCACGGCCTCCTCCACCCTCTGCCTCACCCCGTGCCGGTAGGCCAGAAGGCCCGTCCATCCTATCATGGCCCCGTTGTCCGCGCAGAACTCCGGGGGGGGCACGAGGAGGGAAGCCCCCCTGGCCCTGCACATCTCCCCCAGCATCTCCCTGAGCCTCCGGTTGGAGGCCACCCCTCCGGCCAGCAGCACCTCCCCCTTCTCCGTGTGGGCCACGGCCCTCTCCGTGACCTCCACCAGGGCGGCGAAGACGGTCTCCTGCAGGCTGAAGCAGAGGTCCTCCAGGGCCTCCCCCTGCCGGTACCTGCGCAGGGCCTCCGTCAGGGGGCCGGAGAAGGAGAGGTCCATCCCCTTCACCACGTAGGGGAGGGGAAGGTACCTCCTGCCCCTCCTGGCCAGCTCCTCCACGGCCGGTCCCCCAGGGTGGGGAAGGCCCACCTCCCTGGCGAAGACGTCCAGGCAGTTCCCCACCGGGATGTCCAGGGTCTCCCCGAACACCCTGTACCTCCCCTCTTCGAAGGCTATCACCTGGGTGTTGCCCCCGCTCACGTAGAGGGTGACGGGGTCCCTGGCTCCCGTGAGCAGCCTCCCTATCTCCACGTGCGCCACGCAGTGGTTCACCCCCACCAGGGGCTTCCCCGTCAGGACGGAGAGCGCCCTGGCGGCGGTGGCCACCGTCCTGAGGCAGGGACCCAGCCCCGGTCCGGCGGAGAAGGAGAAGAGGTCCAGCTCCCTCAGCCCCACCCCCGCCCTTTCCAGAGCCTCCTTCACGGCGGACTTGAGCTGGGAGGCGTGGAACCTGGCGGCCTCCCTGGGATGTATCCCCCCTTTCTCGGGCCTGTAGACCCTGGACACGTGGGAGAGGATCTTCCCCTCCGAGCTCA
>QNVD01000143.1 GCA_004347925.1 Hadesarchaea archaeon | reverse complement strand
AGGGGGTGGAAGAGGGCCAGGGTCAGGGTTATCCCCCCCAGGTTTCCCGAGGTGAGGATGAGGCCCGAGGCCCCCCCGCTGTACCTGGGCCCCACCTCCGGCAGGAGGGGGGGATAGGCCAGGAGGAGGGGGGGCACTCCCCCCGCCATCACCCCTCCCGCGAACACCAGGATCCAGGTGGGGAGGCCGTAGGCCGAGAACCAGGCCAGGGCCAGCAGGGGACCCGAGGTGAGGGAGCACAGGAGGAGGAAGCCCCTGAACCTCCCCGTCCTGTCGGCCAGGGGGGGCCAGAGCAGGTTACCCACCACCATCCCCACCACCGCGAGGGCGGAGAGGGCCCCGGCCTCCTCCGCCTCCACCCCGAAGACCTCCTGCACGGCGTGGGTCAGGCCCCCGGTGTAGGAGACGAACCCCCCCAGGAAGAGGAACTGGGCCGCGGCCAGCAGCCAGATGTTCCTGCTCTTCACGGCGTGGGAGAGGCTCTCCCGGAGGGGGACCCCCCTGTGCCCACCGCCCGGGGGCTCCCTCGCGAGGAGGAGCCAGAGGAGGGCGGAGAGGAACATGCCCACCCCCGTGAGGAGGAAGGCCCACCTCCAGGAGGGAAAGAGGGCCCCGGTGAAGAGCCCGGCCGAGATCCCCAGCCCCATGGAGCTCACGTAGATGCCGGAGGCCGCCCCCGTCTCACCCTCCGGGAACCACTCCCCCACCAGCTTGGGCAGGTTGGGGACCACCAGCCCCATGCAGGCCCCCACCAGGAAGGTGAGGAGCCAGAGGGGAGGGAAGCCCGGGGAGAGGGCCCTTAGGCCTCCCACCAGCGAGCCCGCCAGCGTCCCCACCAGCACCGTCCTCCTCACCCCCAGCCTGTCCCCCACCGCTCCCCCCGGCAGGCTCACCAGGGCCGCCGCCAGCGTGGGGGCGGTGAGGAGGAGGTAGAGCTGGCCCGTGGAGAGGCCCAGGGAGGAGGAGAGCTCCTCCTCCAAGGGGGGAAGGACGTACCAGCTGTAGTAGACGAAGAAGATCACCAGCCAGGCCAGGCCCAGGATGACCCACCGGTAGGAGGAGCCCACTTCTCCCTTAGACCTCCCCTTTTTTATCCCCCCCCTGGCTTTAACCCCCCGGGAGGAAGGAAGAGGATGAGGCCCTTCGAGTACAAGCAGGTGATGGTGGTGAGGGAGGACCTGCCCATGAGCAGGGGGAAGCTGGCCGTGCAGGTGGCCCACGGGGCGGTGCTGGCGGCGGAGAGCTGCAGGAGGAGCAGGGAGGAGTGGTTCAGGAAGTGGAGGGAGGAGGGGGGGAAGAAGGTGGTGGTGTCGGTCCCGGGGGAGGGGGAGCTGAGGGAGCTGCTGGCGAGGGCCAGGGAGCTGGGGCTCCCGGCGGAGCTGGTGGAGGACGCGGGGCTCACCGAGCTCCCCCCGGGAACGGTGACCGTGCTGGCCGTGGGACCCGCCCCCTCCGAGCTGGTGGACAGGGTGACGGGAAAACTGCCTCTGCTGAGGTGAGGGATGAAGCTCAGAGAGGTGGGGGAGAGGAAGCTACTGGAGAAGGTGAGGAGGCTCTTCCCCCCGGCCCCCTGGGTGGAGGTGGGGATAGGGGACGACGGGGCGGTCCTGAGGGCCGGGAGGGGGAGGCTGGTGGTTTGCTCCGACATGCTCGTCCACAGCGAGGACCTTCCCCCGGGGGTCGACCCCTTCTACCTGGGGTGGAAGGCCGTGGCCTCCAACCTGAGCGACCTGGCCGCCATGGGGGCCAGGCCGCTGGGGCTCCTCTTCTCCCTGGGCCTCCCCCCCGAGCTGGAGGAGAGGGAGGCAGACAGGATCCTGCAGGGGATAAGGAGGGCCTCCTCCCTCCACGGGGTTCCGGTGGTGGGGGGGGACCTCAGCGGCTGCGGGGAGGTGGTGGTGAGCGGGATGGGGGTGGGAACGGCGGTGAGGATCCTGACCAGGAGGGGGGCCAGACCGGGCGACCTGGTGGGCCTGACCGGGGAGGTG